>NZ_JBSVWF010000028.1:0-76525 GCF_054071635.1 Pseudomonas sp. SDO52101_S400
CCGTGAAGGCGGTCGTACCGTCGGCGCTGGCGTCGTAGCCAAAATCATCGAGTAAGTAGTTGTAATGTATTTTTCAGGCCGGCATAATGGTCGGCCTGATTTTGTTTTAGGTCAGTAGCTCAATTGGCAGAGCGACGGTCTCCAAAACCGTAGGTTGGGGGTTCGATTCCCTCCTGACCTGCCAGATTCACTCGGTGTATCTGGCTTTCTTTTCACAGGATCTTCATAGATGACTCCTAAGGCTGAAGCTCAAGGCTCTCGCTTCGATCTGCTTAAGTGGCTTGTAGTGGTCGCTTTGGTGATTGTTGGCGTTGTAGGTAATCAGTATTACGCTGCTTCGCCGATCCTGTATCGTGTACTCGCATTGCTTGTGATTGCTGCTGTAGCTGCCTTTGTAGGCCTGCAGACTGCCAAGGGCAAGTCTTTCTTTGTACTGGTTAAGGAAGCTCGTACCGAGATTCGTAAAGTCGTATGGCCAACTCGCCAAGAAACCACGCAGACCACGTTGATTGTGGTGGCTGTTGTTCTGGTTATGGCGTTGCTGTTGTGGGGGCTTGATTCCCTGCTCGGCTGGCTTGTTTCCTTGATTGTCGGCTAAGGGTGTCCCGTGGCTAAGCGTTGGTACGTTGTGCATGCTTACTCGGGTTACGAGAAGCATGTAATGCGCTCGCTGATTGAGCGCGTAAAGCTGGCTGGCATGGAAGATGGCTTCGGCGAAATTCTGGTTCCCACTGAAGAAGTGGTTGAAATGCGTAATGGCCAGAAGCGCAAAAGCGAGCGTAAGTTCTTCCCTGGTTATGTGCTGGTTCAGATGGATATGAATGAGGGTACTTGGCACTTGGTCAAGGATACTCCTCGGGTGATGGGCTTTATCGGCGGTACTGCTGATAAGCCTGCGCCAATCACTGATAAAGAAGCAGAGGCGATTCTGCGTCGCGTTGCTGACGGTAGCGACAAGCCGAAGCCGAAGACGTTGTTTGAGCCAGGCGAAACCGTTCGTGTCAATGACGGTCCTTTCGCTGATTTTAACGGTGTTGTTGAAGAAGTTAACTACGAAAAGAGCCGGATCCAAGTGGCAGTGCTCATTTTCGGTCGCTCTACTCCGGTAGAGTTGGAGTTCAGTCAGGTCGAAAAGGTCTAACTGGGCAAGCATCCCAACCCCGCAGCCCTAGGCTGTGGGGTTTTGTCGTCACTGGGATAAACGCGCAAGTAACCGGGGAGCCTTTCGAGGCGATCGAACCCGTAATTGGAGTGCCTCATGGCCAAGAAGATTACCGCTTACATCAAGCTGCAAGTGAAGGCCGCTCAGGCTAACCCAAGTCCACCTGTTGGTCCTGCTCTGGGTCAGCACGGCGTGAACATCATGGAATTCTGCAAAGCTTTCAACGCCCGTACCCAGGGTCTGGAAGCTGGTCTGCCGACTCCAGTGATCATCACTGTCTACAGCGACCGTAGCTTCACTTTCGAAACCAAATCCACCCCTGCTTCGGTTCTGCTGAAGAAGGCGGCCGGTCTGACCAGCGGTTCCGCTCGTCCGAACACCGTTAAGGTTGGCACTGTTACCCGTGCTCAGCTGGAAGAAATCGCGAAAACCAAAAACGCGGATCTGACTGCAGCTGATATGGATGCAGCCGTGCGTACTATCGCCGGTTCTGCTCGTAGCATGGGCCTTAACGTGGAGGGTGTGTAATGGCTAAGCTGACCAAGCGTCAAAAGGCTATCGCCGGCAAAATCGAAGCAGGCAAGGCCTACAACTTTGTAGACGCCGCTGCACTGCTGGCCGAGCTGTCGACTGTCAAGTTCAGCGAGTCGTTTGACGTTGCTGTAAACCTGGGCGTAGACCCGCGTAAATCCGACCAGGTCGTTCGTAGCGCTACTGTGCTGCCACACGGCACTGGCAAGACCGTTCGCGTTGCTGTGTTCACCCAGGGTCCAGCTGCTGAGGCCGCTCTGGCTGCCGGCGCTGACCGTGTAGGTATGGACGACCTGGCTGCCGAAATGAAAGGCGGCGACCTGAACTATGACGTAGTGATCGCATCCCCGGATGCAATGCGCGTTGTAGGTCAACTGGGTCAAATCCTCGGTCCACGTGGTCTGATGCCTAACCCGAAAGTCGGCACCGTAACTCCAGACGTAGCCACCGCGGTTAAAAACGCCAAGGCTGGTCAGGTTCGTTATCGCACCGACAAAAACGGCATCATCCACACTTCCGTTGGCAAGATCGGCTTCGATGCCGTCAAGCTGAAGGAAAACGTTGAAGCCCTGATCGCTGATCTGAAGCGTATCAAGCCAGCTTCCTCGAAAGGTATCTACGTCAAGCGCGTTACCCTGAGCACCACTATGGGCCCAGGTCTGGTCATCGACCAGAGCTCGCTGGACGCGTAAGACAAAATTGGCACGAGTTTTCGTGCCAATCGAAAGATTGGGGTCCCTGCCTGGCGGGGGCTATCCAAGACCGTAGGCGGCGCAAGCCTTAAACCTCAAGCCTACGCAGATGGTGCTCCCGGTTCCTTACCGAATCAGACACCAAAACGACATTCGGTTTCGATCGAATGAAACGGTAACAAGCAGGAGTTAAACCCGTGGCAATTAATCTCGAAGACAAGAAGGCCATCGTCGCTGAAGTCAACGAGGCTGCCAAAGTCGCTCTGTCCGCTGTCGTGGTTGATGCCCGTGGCGTAACAGTAGGCGCAATGACCGGACTCCGTAAAGAGGCTCGTGAAGCTGGCGTTTACGTACGCGTTGTACGTAACACCCTGCTCAAGCGCGCTGTTGCTGGCACTCAGTACGATGTGCTCAACGACGTGTTCACCGGCCCGACCCTGATCGCATTCTCCAACGAACACCCGGGCGCTGCTGCTCGTCTGTTCAAGGAATTTGCCAAGGGTCAGGATAAGTTCGAGATCAAGGCAGCTTCGTTCGAGGGCAAGTTCCTCGCAGCGAATGAGATCGACGTGCTGGCAAGCCTGCCAACTCGCGACGAAGCTATTGCGAAACTGATGAGCGTGATTCAAGGCGCTACCAGCAAGCTGGCTCGTACTCTGGCGGCAATTCGCGATCAGAAAGAAGCAGCTGCAGCCTGAGGCTGAGCGTTTCCACTCTCGCGTATTTTTGTTTATTTCGACGGCCGTACAGGCTGTCCACCAAATCAGGAATTGAGTCATGTCTCTGACTAACGAACAAATCATCGAAGCAATCGGCCAGAAAACCGTTCTGGAAGTTGTTGAGCTGATCAAAGCAATGGAAGAAACCTTCGGCGTGACCGCTGCTGTTGCTGCTGCTGGTCCAGCTGCTGCTGCCGCTGTTGTTGAAGAGCAAACCGAGTTCAACGTTGTTCTGGTTGAAGCCGGCGAGAAGAAAGTAAACGTGATCAAGGCAGTTCGTGAACTGACCGGTCTGGGCCTGAAAGAAGCCAAAGAGAAAGTCGACGGCGCTCCTCAGGTTGTAGCTGAAGGCGTTTCGAAAGAAGCTGCTGAAGACGCTAAGAAGAAGCTGGAAGAAGCAGGCGCTAAAGTCGAGCTGAAGTAAGCATCGACTTTGCTCCTCCAGCCCGAGCGTCAAGCGACAGGCTGATGGCTGGTGGCTCTTGCCACCGGCCTTTTTCCGTTATTGGCAGCCGACTCGGTCGGCGCCAATTACGAGCTGTAACCATCCGATGTGATGGAGCAAACCATGGGGTTTGCACGATTTTCTGGCTGCTCCCGTCGGGAGGGGCCAAACAAGCAGGTGACCAAGCTGGGGAACGCTGATGGCTTACTCATATACTGAGAAAAAACGTATCCGCAAGGACTTTAGCAAGTTGCCGGACGTCATGGATGTGCCTTACCTCCTGGCCATCCAGCTGGATTCGTATCGTGAATTCTTGCAAGCGGGAGCGACTAAAGATCAGTTCCGCGACGTGGGCCTGCATGCGGCCTTCAAATCCGTTTTCCCGATCATCAGCTACTCCGGCAATGCTGCGCTGGAGTACGTCGGTTATCGCCTGGGCGAACCGGCATTTGATGTCAAAGAATGCGTATTGCGCGGTGTAACTTTCGCCGTACCTTTGCGGGTAAAAGTGCGCCTGATCATTTTCGACAAAGAATCGTCGAACAAAGCGATCAAGGACATCAAAGAGCAAGAAGTCTACATGGGTGAAATCCCCCTGATGACTGAGAACGGTACCTTCGTAATCAACGGTACCGAGCGTGTGATCGTTTCCCAGTTGCACCGCTCCCCGGGCGTGTTCTTCGACCACGACCGTGGCAAGACACACAGCTCCGGTAAACTGCTGTACTCCGCGCGCATCATTCCTTACCGCGGTTCGTGGCTCGACTTCGAGTTCGACCCTAAGGACTGCGTATTCGTACGTATCGACCGTCGTCGCAAGCTGCCGGCTTCGGTACTGCTGCGCGCGCTCGGCTATACCACCGAAGAAGTGCTGGACGCTTTCTACACCACCAACGTATTCCACGTTAAGGGCGAGACCCTGAGCCTGGAGCTGGTACCTCAGCGTCTGCGCGGTGAAGTTGCTGTTCTCGATATTCAGGACGACAAAGGCAAGGTGATTGTCGAGCAGGGTCGTCGTATTACTGCCCGTCACATCAACCAGCTGGAAAAAGCCGGGATCAAAGAACTCGACGTGCCTCTGGACTACGTCCTGGGTCGCACTACCGCCAAGGTCATCGTGCATCCGGCTACCGGCGAAATCCTGGCAGAGTGCAACACCGAGCTGTCGACTGAAGTCCTGGCGAAAATCGCCAAGGCCGGCGTCGTTCGCATCGAAACGCTGTACACCAACGATATCGACTGCGGTCCGTTCGTCTCCGACACTCTGAAGATCGACTCCACCAGCAACCAATTGGAAGCGCTGGTCGAAATCTATCGCATGATGCGTCCAGGCGAGCCGCCAACCAAAGACGCTGCCGAAACCCTGTTCAACAACCTGTTCTTCAGCCCTGAGCGTTATGACCTGTCTGCGGTCGGCCGGATGAAGTTCAACCGTCGTATCGGTCGTACCGAGATCGAAGGTTCGGGCGTGCTGTGCAAGGAAGACATCGTCGCGGTACTGAAGACTCTGGTCGACATCCGTAACGGTAAAGGCATCGTCGACGACATCGACCACCTGGGTAACCGCCGTGTTCGCTGCGTAGGCGAAATGGCCGAGAACCAGTTCCGCGTTGGCTTGGTACGTGTAGAGCGTGCGGTCAAAGAGCGTCTGTCGATGGCAGAAAGCGAAGGCCTGATGCCGCAAGACCTGATCAACGCCAAGCCAGTGGCAGCGGCGGTCAAAGAGTTCTTCGGTTCCAGCCAGCTGTCGCAGTTCATGGACCAGAACAACCCGCTGTCCGAGATTACCCACAAGCGTCGTGTCTCTGCACTCGGCCCTGGCGGTCTGACTCGTGAGCGCGCGGGCTTCGAAGTTCGTGACGTACACCCGACTCACTACGGTCGTGTCTGCCCGATTGAAACGCCGGAAGGTCCGAACATCGGTCTGATCAACTCCCTGGCTGCTTACGCTCGCACCAACCAGTACGGCTTCCTCGAGAGCCCGTACCGTGTGGTGAAAGAGGGTGTGGTCACCGACGAGATCGTGTTCCTGTCCGCTATTGAAGAAGCCGATCACGTGATCGCGCAGGCTTCGGCGACCATGAACGACCAGAAAGTCCTGATCGACGAACTGGTAGCCGTACGTCACCTGAACGAATTCACTGTCAAGGCGCCTGAAGAAGTCACCTTGATGGACGTTTCGCCGAAGCAGGTAGTTTCGGTTGCAGCGTCGCTGATTCCGTTCCTCGAGCACGACGACGCCAACCGTGCGTTGATGGGTTCGAACATGCAGCGTCAGGCTGTACCAACTCTGCGCGCTGACAAGCCGCTGGTAGGTACCGGCATGGAGCGTAACGTGGCTCGCGACTCCGGCGTTTGCGTCGTGGCTCGTCGTGGCGGCGTGATCGACTCCGTTGATGCAAGCCGTATCGTGGTTCGTGTTGCCGATGACGAAGTTGAAACCGGTGAAGCTGGTGTCGACATCTACAACCTGACCAAATACACCCGCTCGAACCAGAACACCTGCATCAACCAGCGTCCGCTGGTGAGCAAGGGTGATCGCGTTCAGCGTAGCGACATCATGGCCGACGGCCCGTCCACCGATATGGGTGAACTGGCTCTGGGTCAGAACATGCGTATCGCGTTCATGGCATGGAACGGCTTCAACTTCGAAGACTCCATCTGCCTGTCCGAGCGCGTGGTTCAGGAAGATCGCTTCACCACGATCCACATTCAGGAACTGACCTGTGTGGCTCGTGACACCAAGCTTGGCCCAGAGGAAATCACTGCGGACATCCCGAACGTGGGTGAAGCTGCACTGAACAAGCTGGACGAAGCCGGTATCGTTTACGTAGGTGCTGAAGTTGGCGCAGGCGACATCCTGGTAGGTAAGGTCACTCCGAAAGGCGAGACCCAACTGACTCCGGAAGAAAAACTGCTGCGCGCGATCTTCGGTGAAAAAGCCAGCGACGTTAAAGACACTTCCCTGCGTGTACCAACCGGTACCAAGGGTACTGTCATCGACGTACAGGTCTTCACTCGTGACGGCGTTGAGCGTGATGCTCGTGCCCTGTCGATCGAGAAGACCCAGCTGGACGAGATCCGCAAGGATCTGAACGAAGAGTTCCGCATCGTTGAAGGCGCGACCTTCGAGCGTCTGCGTTCCGCTCTGGTAGGCCACAAGGCTGAGGGCGGCGCGGGCCTGAAGAAAGGTCAGGACATCACCGACGAAGTACTCGATGGTCTTGAGCATGGTCAGTGGTTCAAACTGCGCATGGCTGAAGATGCTCTGAACGAGCAGCTCGAGAAGGCTCAGGCCTACATCGTTGATCGTCGCCGTCTGCTGGACGACAAGTTCGAAGACAAGAAGCGCAAACTGCAGCAGGGCGATGACCTGGCTCCAGGCGTGCTGAAGATCGTCAAGGTTTACCTGGCAATCCGTCGTCGCATCCAGCCGGGCGACAAGATGGCCGGTCGTCACGGTAACAAAGGTGTGGTCTCCGTGATCATGCCGGTTGAAGACATGCCGCACGATGCCAATGGCACCCCGGTCGACGTCGTCCTCAACCCACTGGGCGTACCTTCGCGTATGAACGTTGGTCAGATCCTTGAAACCCACCTGGGCCTCGCGGCCAAAGGTCTGGGCGAGAAGATCAACCGGATGGTCGAAGAGCAGCGTAAGGTCGCTGAACTGCGTACCTTCCTGGACGAGATCTACAACCAGATCGGCGGTCGTAACGAAGATCTGGACAGCTTCTCCGATCAGGAAATCCTGGATCTGGCGAAGAACCTGCGTGGCGGTGTTCCAATGGCCACTCCAGTGTTCGACGGTGCCAAGGAAAGCGAAATCAAGGCCATGCTGAAACTGGCAGACCTGCCAGAAAGCGGCCAGATGCAGCTGACCGACGGCCGTACCGGCAACAAGTTCGAGCGTCCAGTTACCGTTGGCTACATGTACATGCTGAAGCTGAACCACTTGGTAGACGACAAGATGCACGCGCGTTCTACCGGTTCGTACAGCCTGGTTACCCAGCAGCCGCTGGGTGGTAAGGCGCAGTTCGGTGGTCAGCGTTTCGGGGAGATGGAGGTCTGGGCACTGGAAGCATACGGTGCTGCTTACACTCTGCAAGAAATGCTCACAGTGAAGTCGGACGATGTGAACGGCCGGACCAAGATGTACAAAAACATCGTGGACGGCGATCACCGTATGGAGCCGGGCATGCCCGAGTCCTTCAACGTGTTGATCAAGGAAATTCGTTCCCTCGGCATCGATATCGATCTGGAAACCGAATAACACGTGACGCGATCGAGAGCGGGGCAGGATTGCCCGCTCTCTGCTCCGCCAGGAGGAAAGGCCTTGAAAGACCTACTGAATTTGCTGAAAAACCAGGGTCAAGTCGAAGAGTTCGACGCCATCCGTATCGGATTGGCCTCGCCTGAGATGATCCGCTCGTGGTCGTTCGGTGAAGTTAAAAAGCCGGAAACCATCAACTACCGTACGTTCAAACCTGAGCGTGACGGTCTGTTCTGCGCCAAGATCTTTGGCCCGGTAAAGGATTACGAGTGCCTGTGCGGTAAGTACAAGCGCTTGAAGCACCGTGGTGTGATCTGCGAGAAGTGCGGCGTTGAAGTTGCACTGGCCAAGGTTCGTCGTGAGCGCATGGCGCACATCGAACTGGCTTCGCCGGTTGCCCACATCTGGTTCCTGAAATCGCTGCCGTCCCGTATCGGCCTGCTGATGGACATGACCCTGCGTGATATCGAACGCGTTCTCTACTTCGAGAGCTATGTCGTTATCGATCCGGGCATGACCACTCTTGAAAAAGGTCAGCTGCTGAACGACGAGCAGTACTTCGAAGCGCTGGAAGAGTTCGGTGACGATTTCGACGCCCGCATGGGTGCTGAAGCTGTCCGTGAACTGCTGCACGCTATCGATCTGGAACACGAGATTGGCCGTCTGCGTGAAGAAATTCCGCAAACCAACTCCGAGACCAAGATCAAGAAGCTGTCCAAGCGTCTGAAGTTGATGGAAGCCTTCCAGGGTTCCGGCAACCTGCCAGAGTGGATGGTGCTGACCGTTCTGCCGGTTCTGCCGCCAGATCTGCGTCCACTGGTTCCACTGGATGGCGGTCGTTTCGCGACTTCCGACCTCAACGATCTGTATCGTCGAGTGATCAACCGTAACAACCGTTTGAAGCGCCTGCTGGATCTGTCCGCTCCGGACATTATCGTGCGCAACGAAAAGCGTATGTTGCAGGAAGCTGTCGACGCACTGCTCGACAACGGTCGTCGTGGCCGCGCTATCACCGGTTCGAACAAGCGTCCTCTGAAATCCCTGGCTGACATGATCAAGGGTAAGCAAGGTCGTTTCCGTCAGAACTTGCTCGGTAAGCGTGTTGACTACTCCGGTCGTTCGGTAATTACCGTAGGTCCGACCCTGCGTCTGCACCAGTGCGGTCTGCCGAAGAAGATGGCTCTCGAGCTGTTCAAGCCGTTCATTTTCGGCAAGCTGGAAATGCGTGGTCTGGCGACCACCATCAAAGCGGCCAAGAAAATGGTCGAGCGTGAGCTGCCAGAGGTTTGGGACGTTCTCGCTGAAGTGATTCGCGAACACCCGGTTCTTCTCAACCGTGCACCGACCCTTCACCGTCTGGGTATCCAGGCGTTTGAACCGGTACTGATCGAAGGTAAGGCTATCCAGCTGCACCCGCTGGTCTGCGCCGCGTACAACGCCGACTTCGACGGCGACCAAATGGCCGTGCACGTACCGCTGACGCTGGAAGCCCAGCTCGAAGCGCGTGCGTTGATGATGTCGACCAACAACATTCTGTCGCCAGCCAACGGTGAGCCAATCATCGTTCCGTCGCAGGACGTTGTATTGGGTCTGTACTACATGACTCGTGAAGCGATCAACGCCAAGGGCGAAGGTCGTGTGTTCGCGGATCTGCAGGAAGTTGACCGCGTATTCCGCGCCGGCGAGGCTGCGCTGCACGCCAAGATCAAGGTTCGTATCAACGAAACCGTGAACGATCGTGACGGCAACAGCGTGAACAACACCCGTATCGTCGACACCACTGTCGGCCGTGCGCTGCTGTTCCAGGTTGTGCCAAAAGGTCTGTCGTTCGACGTCGTCAACCTGCCGATGAAGAAGAAGGCGATCTCCAAGCTGATCAACCAGTGCTACCGCGTGGTTGGTCTGAAAGAGACCGTGATCTTCGCTGACCAGTTGATGTACACCGGTTTTGCCTACTCGACCATTTCCGGCGTTTCCATCGGTGTTAACGACTTCGTTATCCCGGATGAAAAAGCCCGCATCATCGGTGCTGCCACCGACGAAGTGAAAGAAATCGAAAGCCAGTACGCATCGGGCCTGGTAACCCAGGGCGAGAAGTACAACAAAGTGATCGACCTTTGGTCGAAAGCGAACGACGAAGTCTCCAAGGCGATGATGGCCAACCTCTCGAAAGAGAAAGTCATCGACCGTCACGGCGTCGAAGTCGAGCAAGAATCGTTCAACTCGATGTACATGATGGCTGACTCGGGTGCGCGGGGTTCCGCAGCACAGATTCGTCAGCTGGCCGGTATGCGTGGTCTGATGGCCAAGCCGGACGGTTCCATCATTGAAACGCCGATTACTGCGAACTTCCGTGAAGGTTTGAGCGTACTCCAGTACTTCATCTCGACTCACGGTGCTCGTAAAGGTCTGGCGGATACCGCGTTGAAAACTGCGAACTCCGGTTACCTGACTCGTCGTCTGGTAGACGTGGCGCAGGATCTGGTCGTGACCGAGATCGATTGCGGCACCGAACACGGTCTGCTGATGACTCCGCACATTGAAGGCGGTGACGTTGTAGAGCCGTTGGGTGAGCGCGTATTGGGTCGTGTCATTGCCCGTGACGTATTCAAGCCGGGTACCGAGGACGTCATCGTTCCTGCTGGCACCCTGGTAGACGAGAAGTGGGTCGAGTTCATCGAGCTGAACAGCATCGACGAAGTGATCGTGCGTTCGCCGATCAGCTGCGAAACCCGCTATGGCATTTGCGCCAAGTGCTACGGCCGTGATCTGGCTCGTGGTCACCAGGTAAACATCGGTGAAGCAGTCGGCGTTATCGCTGCCCAGTCCATCGGTGAGCCGGGTACCCAGCTGACGATGCGTACGTTCCACATCGGTGGTGCGGCAAGCCGTACTTCCGCAGCCGACAGCGTTCAGGTGAAGAATGGCGGTACCGTCCGTCTGCACAACCTGAAACACGTTGAGCGTGTGGATGGCAACCTGGTTGCTGTGTCCCGTTCCGGTGAGCTGGCAATCGCTGATGACTTCGGTCGTGAGCGTGAGCGTTACAAGCTGCCGTACGGTGCTGTGATTTCGGTTAAAGAAGGTGACAAGGTCGACGCTGGCGCAATCGTGGCCAAGTGGGATCCGCACACTCACCCGATCGTTACCGAAATGAAAGGTACCGTGACCTACGTGGGCATGGAAGAAGGCATCACGATCAAGCGTCAGACTGACGAATTGACCGGTATGACCAACATTGAAGTACTCGATGCCAAAGACCGTCCGGCTGCCGGCAAGGACATCCGTCCTGCGGTGAAGATGGTCGATGACAACGGCAAGGATCTGTTGCTGCCAGGCACTGACGTTATCGCTCAGTACTTCCTGCCAGCCAACGCCCTGGTCGGTGTTGCGGACGGTGCGAAGATTGCGATCGGTGATGTTATCGCTCGTATCCCGCAAGAAACTTCGAAAACCCGTGACATTACCGGTGGTCTGCCGCGTGTTGCCGACCTGTTCGAAGCCCGTCGTCCGAAAGAGGCGTCGATTCTGGCTGAAGTCAGCGGCACCATTGCGTTCGGTAAAGAGACCAAGGGCAAGCGCCGTCTGGTCATCACTCCGAACGACGGTAGCGATCCGTACGAAGAGCTGATTCCGAAGTGGCGTCACCTGAACGTGTTCGAAGGCGAACAGGTAAACCGCGGCGAAGTTATCTCCGACGGCCCAAGCGATCCGCACGACATCCTGCGTCTGTTGGGTGTAAGCGCGCTGGCCAAGTACATCGTTAACGAGATCCAGGACGTTTACCGTCTGCAAGGCGTGAAGATCAACGACAAGCACATCGAGACCATCCTGCGTCAGATGCTGCGTAAAGTTGAGATCTCCGAGTCCGGCGACTCCAGCTTCATCAAGGGCGACCAGATGGAACTGACTCACGTTCTGGTAGAGAACGAGCGTCTGAATGCGGAAGACAAGTTCGTCTCCAAGTTCACCCGCGTTCTGCTGGGTATCACCAAGGCGTCGTTGTCGACCGAATCGTTCATCTCGGCGGCTTCCTTCCAGGAAACCACCCGCGTACTGACCGAAGCGGCCGTAACCGGCAAGCGCGATTACCTGCGCGGCCTGAAAGAAAACGTGGTCGTGGGTCGTCTGATCCCGGCCGGTACCGGTCTGGCTTATCACAGCGAGCGCAAGCGTCGTCGTGATGCAGACAAGCCGTTGCGCGTAAGCGCCAGTGAAGTGGAAGCTGCACTGACCGAAGCGCTGAACTCTAGCGGTAACTGAGTTCTGCGAAAAATGAGCTAAGGCCCTGATCAAGCCGTTCATCGAATCGAGACAATTTGTCGAGGTTCGACGAGCGGGGAGGTCGGGGCCTTGCCTTGACTGGGGACAAGATCCTCTTTAGACTCTTGATCCCCTAAATTTGGCGGGAATTCGTTCCTGCCATTTTGCTTTTCTTGCAAGACAATAGCGTCGCAAGACAACAGTGGAGCTAGTAGATGGCAACTATCAACCAGCTGGTACGTCAGCCGCGTAAGCGTATCGTCGAGAAATCCGACGTGCCTGCGCTGCAGAACTGCCCGCAACGTCGTGGCGTGTGCACCCGTGTGTACACCACTACGCCGAAAAAACCTAACTCGGCACTGCGTAAAGTATGCCGTGTGCGTCTGACCAACGGTTTCGAGGTTTCCTCGTACATCGGTGGTGAAGGCCACAACCTGCAAGAGCACAGCGTGGTACTGATCCGCGGCGGTCGTGTAAAAGACTTGCCAGGTGTTCGTTACCACACCGTTCGCGGCTCCTTGGATACTTCCGGCGTTAAAGGCCGTAACCAGGGTCGTTCGAAGTACGGTACCAAGCGTCCGAAGTAATCGGCCGTTTTGCAGATTTTCATTTTATTGAGTCGATAAGAGTAAGGTCGGGCGCGCATCCTCTGGATCTGTCCCGAGCTAACCTGAAGACCGTTTGAGGGCTTATCAATGCCAAGACGTCGCGTAGCAGCAAAGCGTGAGATTCTGGACGATCCGAAATACGGAAGCCAAATCCTCGCCAAATTCATGAACCACGTAATGGAAAGCGGCAAGAAAGCCGTTGCCGAGCGTATCGTTTATGGTGCCCTGGAAACCGTTGCGACCCGTAAGGCTGGCACCGATCCCCTGGAACTCTTCGAAAAAGCACTCGACGCCATCGCTCCGCTGGTCGAAGTGAAGTCGCGCCGCGTTGGTGGTGCTACTTACCAGGTTCCGGTCGAAGTTCGTCCGTCCCGTCGTAACGCTCTGGCAATGCGCTGGTTGGTAGACTTCGCCCGCAAGCGCGGCGAGAAGTCTATGGCTCTGCGCTTGGCTGGCGAGCTGCTGGATGCTGCTGAAGGTAAAGGTGCTGCTGTTAAGAAGCGTGAAGACGTGCACCGTATGGCCGAAGCTAACAAAGCTTTCTCGCACTACCGCTTCTAATTTTAGCTTCACTAATTTTGCGAGGGCTTTATGGCTCGTACTACTCCGATTAGTCGCTACCGTAACATCGGTATCGTCGCTCACGTGGATGCTGGTAAAACCACCACCACCGAGCGCGTCCTTTTTTACACTGGCAAAAGTCACAAAATGGGCGAGGTGCATGACGGCGCCGCGACCACAGACTGGATGGTTCAGGAGCAGGAGCGTGGTATTACCATTACGTCTGCTGCCATTACCGCCTTCTGGAAAGGTTCCGAGAAGCAGTACCCACACGAGCATCGCTTCAACGTAATCGATACCCCGGGCCACGTAGACTTCACCATTGAAGTAGAACGTTCCCTGCGCGTACTCGACGGCGCTGTCGTTGTGTTCTGCGGTACTTCGGGTGTTGAGCCTCAGTCGGAAACCGTATGGCGTCAAGCCAACAAATACGGCGTTCCACGTCTTGTTTACGTAAACAAGATGGACCGTGCTGGCGCCAACTTCCTGCGCGTGATCGGTCAGATCAAACAGCGTCTGGGTCACACTCCGGTGCCGATTCAGCTGGCTATCGGTTCGGAAGACAACTTCCAGGGCCAGATCGACCTGATCAACATGCAAGCTGTTTACTGGAACGACTCTGACAAGGGTATGGTTCCGGTCCGCAAGGAAATCCCTGCGGACATGCTCGAGCTGGCCACTGAATGGCGCAGCAACATGGTTGAAGCTGCGGCTGAAGCCAGTGAAGAGCTGATGAACAAGTATCTGGAAGGTGAAGAGCTGTCGATCGCCGAGATCAAGGCTGCTCTGCGTCAGCGTACTATCGCTGGCGAAATCGTTCTGGCTGTTTGCGGTTCGTCCTTCAAGAACAAGGGTGTTCCCCTGGTTCTCGACGCTGTTATCGACTTCCTGCCTGCTCCGACCGACATTCCTGCTATCAAGGGTTCCAACCCTGATAACGAGGAAGAAGAGATGGAGCGTCATGCAAGCGACGACGAGCCGTTCGCGGCGTTGGCGTTCAAGATCGCTACCGACCCATTCGTGGGTACTCTGACCTTCGTCCGCGTTTACTCGGGCGTGTTGAACTCCGGCGACGGCGTGATCAACTCGGTCAAAGGCAAGAAAGAGCGTGTGGGTCGTATGGTGCAAATGCACGCAAACGCCCGTGAAGAGATCAAGGAAGTGCGCGCTGGCGACATCGCTGCCCTGATCGGCATGAAGGACGTCACCACTGGTGAAACCCTCTGCAACGCTGACAAGCCAATCATCCTGGTTCGCATGGACTTCCCGGAGCCGGTTATTTCGGTTGCCGTAGAGCCTAAGACCAAGGATGACCAGGAAAAAATGGGTATCGCTCTGGGCAAGCTGGCTCAGGAAGACCCGTCTTTCCGCGTTAAAACTGATGAAGAGACTGGTCAAACGATCATCTCCGGCATGGGCGAGCTGCACCTGGACATCCTGGTTGACCGGATGCGCCGTGAGTTCAACGTCGAAGCCAACATCGGCAAGCCTCAAGTTTCGTACCGTGAGCGCATCACGAAGAACTGCGAAATCGAAGGCAAGTTCGTTCGTCAGTCCGGCGGTCGTGGCCAGTTCGGTCATTGCTGGATCCGTTTTGCTCCTGCTGACGAAGGTCAGGAAGGTCTGCAATTCCTGAACGAAGTAGTAGGTGGTGTGGTTCCTAAGGAATACATCCCGGCTATCCAGAAGGGTATCGAAGAGCAGATGAAGAACGGCGTTGTTGCCGGCTATCCGCTGATCGGCCTGAAGGCTACCGTGTTCGATGGTTCTTACCACGACGTCGACTCCAACGAGATGGCGTTTAAAGTGGCTGCTTCCATGGCGACCAAGCAACTGGCCCAGAAGGGTGGTGGTGAGTTGCTTGAGCCGATCATGGCGGTAGAGGTTGTTACGCCTGAAGACTATATGGGTGATGTGATGGGCGACCTTAACCGTCGTCGCGGCATGATCCAGGGTATGGAAGACACAGTGTCCGGCAAGGTTATCCGTGCCGAAGTTCCACTGGGTGAGATGTTCGGTTATGCGACCGACGTTCGTTCCATGTCTCAGGGTCGCGCAAGCTACTCTATGGAATTCAAAAAATACGATACGGCTCCGTCGCACATCGTCGAATCCGTTACCAAAAAACAAGGCTGATTCAGCCCCTTTAGGCTAGGAGTTAATTGTCGTGGCTAAAGAAAAATTTGATCGTTCCCTACCGCACGTAAACGTTGGCACCATCGGCCACGTTGACCACGGTAAAACCACTCTGACCGCTGCTCTGACTCGCGTCTGCTCCGAAGTTTTCGGTTCGGCCGTAGTTGAATTCGACAAGATCGACAGCGCTCCAGAAGAAAAAGCTCGCGGTATCACCATCAACACCGCGCACGTTGAGTACAACTCGAACATTCGTCACTACGCTCACGTTGACTGCCCAGGTCACGCTGACTACGTGAAGAACATGATCACTGGTGCTGCCCAGATGGACGGCGCGATCCTGGTTTGCTCGGCTGCCGATGGTCCGATGCCACAAACTCGTGAGCACATCCTGCTGTCCCGTCAGGTAGGCGTTCCGTACATCGTGGTTTTCCTGAACAAGGCTGACCTGGTAGACGACGCAGAGCTGCTGGAACTGGTTGAGATGGAAGTTCGCGACCTGCTGTCCACCTACGACTTCCCGGGCGATGACACTCCGATCATCATCGGTTCGGCTCGTATGGCTCTGGAAGGCAAAGACGACAACGAAATGGGCACCACTGCTGTTAAGAAGCTGGTGGAAACTCTGGACAGCTACATCCCAGAGCCAGAGCGTGCTATCGACAAGCCGTTCCTGATGCCAATCGAAGACGTGTTCTCGATCTCGGGTCGCGGTACTGTTGTGACCGGTCGTATCGAGCGCGGTATCGTTCGCGTTCAAGATGCCCTGGAAATCGTTGGTCTGCGTGACACCACCACCACCACCTGCACCGGTGTTGAGATGTTCCGCAAGCTGCTGGACGAGGGTCGTGCTGGCGAGAACTGCGGCGTTCTGCTGCGTGGCACCAAGCGTGACGACGTTGAGCGTGGTCAGGTTCTGGTTAAGCCGGGTTCGGTTAAGCCGCACACCAAGTTCACCGCAGAAGTTTACGTTCTGAGCAAGGAAGAAGGCGGTCGTCACACTCCGTTCTTCAAAGGCTACCGTCCACAGTTCTACTTCCGTACTACTGACGTGACTGGTAACTGCGAGCTGCCAGAAGGCGTTGAAATGGTAATGCCAGGTGACAACATTCAGATGACTGTTACCCTGATCAAAACCATCGCGATGGAAGACGGTCTGCGTTTCGCTATCCGTGAAGGCGGTCGTACCGTCGGCGCTGGCGTCGTAGCCAAAATCATCGAGTAATCTCTTTTTTGAGATAGCTTTGATGAGTTGAAAAAGCCCCCGCTTAGCGGGGGCTTTTTTATTGGGTTGACACCTATCTGGGGCGTCTATAGAATTGCGCCTCCTTTTAACGGGCGTATTGCGCCCGGTGGGAATAGCAGCCGGAGTCTGAAATCCAATGCAAAATCAGCAAATCCGTATCAGGTTGAAGGCTTTTGACCATCGCCTGATCGACCAATCAACCCAGGAAATCGTGGAAACCGCGAAACGTACTGGTGCTCAAGTGCGTGGTCCAATTCCACTGCCTACCCGTAAAGAGCGGTTCACCGTTCTGGTTTCCCCGCACGTCAACAAAGACGCGCGTGACCAGTACGAAATCCGCACTCATAAGCGCGTTCTGGACATCGTCCAGCCAACGGATAAAACCGTTGATGCACTTATGAAGCTTGATCTTGCGGCCGGTGTGGAAGTGCAGATCAGCCTCGGCTAAGACTCGGTCTTGGTCGTGTAACGCTCTGAAATGGGCGGCCATAGCGGGTGAAAGCCCCGTACACTCATGAGGTTTACAACATGACTATTGGTGTAGTCGGTCGTAAAGCGGGTATGACCCGTATTTTCACCGAAGAAGGTGTCTCCATTCCGGTCACGGTCATTGAGATCGAGCCGAATCGCGTCACCCAGTTCAAAACTGAAGAAACCGATGGCTATCGTGCAGTGCAAGTCACTGTCGGCGAGCGTCGTGCTTCCCGT
The DNA here is from genome assembly GCF_054071635.1 of Pseudomonas sp. SDO52101_S400. Classification (NCBI taxonomy): domain Bacteria; kingdom Pseudomonadati; phylum Pseudomonadota; class Gammaproteobacteria; order Pseudomonadales; family Pseudomonadaceae; genus Pseudomonas; species Pseudomonas sp. SDO52101_S400. The sequence continues at coordinate 17,345 of NZ_JBSVWF010000028.1, forward strand.
GTAACAGCTGCTCAAGCTGGTCACTTCGCCAAGGCGAACGTTGCCGCTGGTCGTACCGTAATGGAATTCCGCCTTGAAGAAGGCGAGTACCAGGCCGGCGATCTGATCAACGCTGAAATCTTCGCTGCTGGTCAGCTGGTTGATGTAACCGGTCAGTCCAAAGGTAAAGGCTTCCAGGGTACGATCAAGCGTTGGAATTTCCGCGGGCAAGATAACACCCACGGTAACTCCGTATCCCACCGCGTCCCAGGCTCTATCGGCCAGTGCCAGACTCCTGGTCGTGTATTCAAGGGCAAAAAAATGTCCGGTCATATGGGCGCTGAGCGCGTGACCGTGCAGTCCCTGGAAGTAGTGCGCGTGGACGCTGAACGCAATCTGTTGTTGGTCAAGGGTGCTGTTCCTGGCGCTACTGGCGGCAACCTGGTTGTACGTCCAGCAGCCAAGGCTCGCGGTTAAGGGGAAGCTGACATGCAATTAAATGTAAATGACGCTCAAGCGATCGAAGTTTCCGAACTGACATTTGGCGGCGAGTTCAACGAGACGCTGGTTCACCAAGCAGTCGTGGCCTACATGGCTGGCGGCCGTCAGGGTAGCAAGCAGCAAAAGACCCGTTCCGACGTTCGTGGTGGCGGTAAGCGCCCATGGCGTCAGAAAGGTACTGGCCGTGCTCGTGCCGGTACTATCCGTAGCCCAATCTGGCGCGGCGGCGGCACCACTTTCGCAGCTCGTCCACAGGATCACTCCCAGAAGCTGAACAAGAAGATGTACCGCGCAGCAATGCGTTCCATCCTTGCTGAGCTGGTGCGTACTGATCGTCTGGTCGTGGTTCAGGATTTCGCAGTTGAAACTCCGAAAACCAAAGACCTGCTGGGCAAACTGAACAACATGAGCCTGACCGACGTTCTGATCGTGTCGGACGCTGTTGATCAGAACCTGTACCTGGCTGCTCGCAACCTGCCACACGTAGATGTGCGTGACGTGCAAGGTTCCGATCCAGTTAGTCTGATCGCATACGACAAGGTGTTGATCACCGTGTCGGCCGTGAAGAAATTCGAGGAGCTGCTGGGATGAACCAGGAACGCGTATTTAAAGTTCTGCTTGGCCCGCACGTTTCCGAGAAGGCTACGGTTCTGGCAGACAAGAAAGGCCAGTTCGTTTTCAAGGTTGCTACTGATGCAACCAAGCTGGAAATCAAGAAGGCCGTCGAAAGCCTGTTCAGCGTGAAAGTTGAGCGTGTTACTACCCTGAACGTTCTGGGTAAGAGCAAGCGCACCGCTCGCGGTCTGGGCAAGCGTAATGACTGGAAGAAGGCAGTTATCTCCCTTCAGCCAGGCCAAGATCTCGATTTCAGCAGCAGTGCTGAGTAAGGAAGGGGTGCATCATGGCAATCGTTAAATGCAAACCGACTTCCCCTGGCCGCCGTTTTGTGGTCAAGGTGGTCAACCAGGAGCTGCATAAAGGCGCTCCTCACGCACCGCTGCTCGAGAAAAAATCGAAGTCTGGTGGTCGTAACAACAATGGCCGTATTACCACTCGTCACATCGGTGGTGGTCATAAGCAGCATTATCGTCTGGTCGACTTCCGTCGTAACGACAAAGATGGCATCGCTGCCACTGTCGAGCGTATCGAATACGATCCAAACCGTACTGCTCACATCGCTCTGCTGCTGTACGCAGATGGCGAGCGTCGCTACATCATCGCCCCTAAAGGCGTGAGCGCTGGCGACCAGCTGATCGCAGGTGCTCTGGCACCGATCAAGCCGGGCAACGCTCTGCAACTGCGCAACATTCCAGTTGGTAGCACCGTACACGGCATCGAACTGAAGCCAGGTAAAGGCGCGCAAATCGCTCGTTCTGCTGGTGCTTCGGCTCAGCTGATCGCTCGTGAAGGCGTTTACGTGACCCTGCGTCTGCGTTCCGGTGAAATGCGTAAAGTGCTGGCTGAGTGCCGTGCGACCCTGGGCGAAGTCTCGAACTCCGAGCACAGCCTGCGTTCGCTGGGTAAAGCTGGTGCCAAGCGCTGGCGTGGCGTTCGCCCAACCGTTCGTGGTGTTGCCATGAACCCGGTTGACCACCCACATGGTGGTGGTGAAGGTCGTACCTCTGGTGGTCGTCATCCGGTATCGCCATGGGGCTTCCCGACTAAGGGCGCGAAGACTCGTGGTAATAAGCGTACCGACAAAATGATCGTCCGTCGTCGCAAGTAAATAGAGGGATACGACAGTGCCACGTTCTCTGAAAAAAGGTCCTTTTATTGATCTTCACCTACTGAAGAAGATCGAAGTGGCGGCGGAAAAGAACGATCGCAAACCAATTAAGACTTGGTCGCGTCGTTCGATGATCCTGCCACAAATGGTCGGTCTGACCATCGCAGTACACAACGGTCGTCAGCACGTCCCAGTTCTCGTTAACGAAGACATGGTCGGCCACAAACTGGGCGAGTTCGCCGGTACCCGCAACTATCGCGGGCACGTGGCAGACAAGAAAGCCAAGCGTTAAGGGGTAAGGAAATGGAAGTAGCCGCTAAGTTGTCGGGCGCTCGAATCTCCGCCCAGAAAGCCCGCTTGGTCGCCGACCAGATCCGCGGGAAGAAGGTGGGCGAAGCGCTCAACCTGTTGGCTTTCAGCAGTAAGAAAGCCGCCGAGATCATGAAAAAAGTGCTGGAGTCGGCCGTAGCCAACGCCGAGCATAACGAAGGCGCAGACGTTGATGACCTGAAGGTCAGCACCGTTTTCGTCAACGAAGGGCGTTCGCTGAAGCGCATCATGCCACGTGCCAAAGGCCGTGCTGATCGCATCGTCAAGCGGTCTTGCCATATCACTGTCAAGGTTGCTGACAAGTAACGGAGTCGAAGAGATGGGTCAGAAAGTACATCCCATTGGCATTCGCCTGGGAATCGTCAAGGAGCACACCTCCGTCTGGTACGCAGACGGTCGGACTTATGCGGACTACTTGTTCGCTGATCTGAAGGTGCGTGAATACCTCCAAGACAAACTAAAAAGCGCGTCCGTAAGCCGTATCGATATCCATCGTCCGGCCCAAACTGCACGCATCACCATCCACACCGCTCGTCCAGGTATCGTTATCGGGAAGAAAGGTGAAGATGTTGAGAAACTGCGTCAGGACCTGACCAAGCAAATGGGTGTGCCTGTGCACATCAATATCGAAGAGATCCGCAAGCCGGAGCTCGACGGTATGCTGGTTGCGCAGAGCGTAGCTCAGCAGCTGGAGCGTCGCGTAATGTTCCGTCGTGCTATGAAGCGCGCTGTACAGAACGCCATGCGCATTGGTGCCAAAGGCATCAAAATCCAAGTGAGCGGTCGTCTCGGCGGTGCTGAAATCGCACGTACTGAATGGTATCGCGAAGGTCGTGTGCCACTGCACACCCTGCGTGCCGACATCGACTATGCCAACTACGAAGCTCACACCACTTACGGTGTGATCGGTGTAAAGGTTTGGATCTTCAAGGGCGAAGTAATTGGTGGTCGCCAAGAAGAACTGAAACCACAAGCACCAGCGCCTCGTAAAAAAGCTGCTAAGTAAGGGGTACGCCAAATGTTGCAACCAAAGCGTACGAAGTTCCGCAAGCAGATGACCGGCCACAACCGTGGTCTGGCACTGCGCGGTAGCAAAGTCAGCTTCGGCGAGTTCGCGCTGAAGTCTGTAGCTCGTGGTCGTCTCACCGCTCGTCAGATCGAGTCAGCACGTCGTGCTCTGACCCGTCACGTAAAACGTGGCGGCAAGATCTGGATCCGTGTATTCCCGGACAAGCCGATCTCCAAGAAGCCTCTCGAGGTTCGTATGGGTAAAGGTAAGGGTAACGTGGAATACTGGGTTGCCCAGATTCAGCCAGGCAAAGTCCTGTATGAAATCGAGGGTGTTTCTGAAGAGCTGGCGCGTGAGGCTTTCGCCCTGGCTGCTGCAAAGCTGCCGCTCGCCACCTCCTTTGTTAAACGGACGGTGATGTGATGAAAGCGAATGAACTTCGTGAAAAATCCGCACAGCAGCTGAACGAGCAACTGCTCGGCTTGCTGCGCGACCAGTTCAATCTGCGTATGCAGAAAGCAACTGGCCAGTTGGGGCAGTCTCATCTGCTCTCGCAAGTTAAGCGTGACATCGCTCGCGTGAAGACTGTGCTCAACCAGCAGGCAGGTAAGTGATCATGGCTGAAGCCGAAAAAACTGTCCGTACGCTGACTGGCCGTGTTGTCAGCGACAAGATGGACAAAACCATCACCGTTCTGATCGAGCGTCGCGTTAAGCACCCGATCTACGGTAAATACGTTAAGCGTTCGACTAAGCTGCACGCGCACGACGAAACCAATCAGTGCCACATCGGCGACAAAGTCACTATTCGTGAAACTCGTCCGATGGCCAAGACCAAGTCTTGGGCGCTGGTTGATGTTCTCGAACGCGCTGTGGAAGTCTAAGGGCTAGGGGTCGGAGAAATTATATGATTCAGACTCAATCCATGCTCGATGTGGCCGATAACAGCGGCGCTCGCCGTGTTATGTGCATCAAGGTGCTGGGTGGCTCCCATCGTCGTTACGCTGGTATCGGTGACATCATCAAAGTTACCGTGAAGGAAGCAATTCCTCGCGGTAAGGTGAAAAAAGGCCAAGTGATGACTGCTGTTGTAGTCCGCACTCGTCACGGCGTACGTCGTGCTGATGGCTCCATTATCCGCTTTGATGGCAACGCTGCTGTTCTTCTGAACAACAAGCAAGAGCCGATCGGCACCCGTATCTTTGGGCCAGTGACCCGTGAACTTCGTACTGAGAAGTTCATGAAGATCGTCTCGCTCGCCCCAGAAGTGCTGTAAGGAGATCCGACATGCAAAAGATTCGTCGTGACGACGAGATCATCGTGATCGCCGGCAAAGACAAAGGTAAGCGCGGTAAGGTGCTGAAGGTTCTTGCTGACAACCGTCTGGTTGTTGGTGGTCTGAACCTGGTCAAGCGTCATACCAAGCCTAACCCGATGTCGGGCGTACAGGGCGGTATCGTCGAGAAAGAAGCGCCACTGCACGCTTCTAACGTCGCCATCTTCAATGGCGAAACCAACAAGGCTGACCGCGTTGGTTTCAAAGTAGAAGACGGTAAAAAAATTCGTGTCTTCAAGTCGACCCAAAAAGCGGTTGATGCTTGAACACTGCTAGGTAGAAGACCATGGCACGACTAAAAGAGATTTACCGGAAGGAAATCGCTCCGAAACTTAAGGAAGAACTTAAGCTTTCGAACGTGATGGAAGTTCCGCGCGTTACCAAAATCACCCTGAACATGGGTCTGGGCGAAGCGATCGGCGACAAAAAAGTCATCGAGCACGCTGTTGCTGACCTGGAAAAGATCACCGGCCAGAAAGTCGTTGTGACCTACGCTCGCAAATCCATCGCTGGCTTTAAAGTCCGTGAAGGTTGGCCGATCGGTGTCAAAGTGACTCTGCGCCGTGAGCGTATGTACGAGTTCCTGGATCGTCTGCTGTCGATCTCCCTGCCTCGGGTTCGCGACTTCCGCGGCCTGAATGCCAAGTCCTTCGATGGTCGTGGCAACTACAGCATGGGCGTGAAAGAGCAGATCATCTTCCCGGAAATCGACTACGACAAGATCGATGCTCTCCGCGGTCTGGACATTACCCTGACCACCACTGCTAAGAACGATGATGAAGGTCGCGCTCTGCTGCGCGCTTTCAAATTCCCGTTCCGCAACTGATTGGAGTAGGAAAATGGCCAAGAAGAGCATGAAAAACCGTGAGCTGAAGCGTCAGCTCACCGTTGCCAAGTACGCCACCAAGCGTGCAGCGCTGAAAGCTATCATCGTTGATCTGAACGCAAGTCCAGAAGCTCGTTGGGAAGCTACCGTAGCTCTGCAGAAGCAGCCACGTGACGCAAGCGCTTCGCGCATGCGTAACCGCTGCCGCCTGACTGGTCGTCCGCACGGCGTTTACCGCAAGTTCGGCCTGGGCCGTAACAAGCTGCGTGAAGCCGCAATGCGTGGTGACGTTCCAGGTCTGGTTAAAGCCAGCTGGTAATTGCTGTCAAAGTCTCGATGGTCGGGTTCGCAAGAACCTGACCATCGGTGGCCTTGAACATGAATCAAGCCCCTTTTGGGGCTTGATTCATTTCTGGGGTATGTCTAGAATGACCGGCTCGCCTGAGCCCGTGTTTTTTACACCCGGAATTTCTCGGCGACAAGTAGTAGCCGCAAGGCTAATTTTTCTGTATTAGGAGCGTCTAGCCCATGAGTATGCAGGACCCGTTAGCGGACATGCTAACTCGAATCCGTAATGCCCAGATGGCTGAAAAGTCCGTCGTAAGCATGCCTTCTTCCACGTTGAAGGTGGCTGTAGCTAAAGTCCTGAAGGACGAAGGTTACATCGCGGGTTATCAGATCAGCAGCGAAACAAAACCACTGCTGTCTATCGAGCTGAAATATTTCGAAGGCCGTCCGGTCATCGAAGAAGTCAAGCGCGTTAGCCGTCCAGGCCTGCGTCAGTACAAGTCCGTCGAAGAACTGCCAAAAGTACGTGGCGGTCTCGGTGTGTCTATCGTCTCCACCAACAAAGGTGTGATGACTGATCGTGCTGCGCGCGCTGCCGGTGTCGGCGGCGAAGTTCTTTGCACTGTGTTCTAAGGGGGGATAAGCATGTCTCGCGTCGCTAAGAACCCCGTTAAGCTGCCAGCCGGTGTCGAAGTCAAATTCGCAGGCCAACAGCTTTCGGTGAAGGGTGCCAAGGGCACTCTCGAACTGAACGTCCATTCGTCTGTTGAGATCGTTGAAGAGGCCGGTGAGCTGCGTTTTGCTGCTCGCAATGGCGATCAACAAACTCGCGCAATGGCCGGTACCACTCGTGCGTTGGTTAACAACATGGTCCAAGGCGTAAGCCAAGGCTTCGAGCGCAAGCTCCAGCTGGTCGGTGTTGGTTACAAAGCGCAAGCAAAAGGCACAGTGCTGAACCTGGCTCTTGGCTTCTCGCACCCAGTGGATTATGAACTGCCGGAAGGCATCACCGCTGAGACCCCTAGCCAGACCGATATCCTGATCAAGGGCATCGACAAGCAGCTGGTAGGTCAAGTGGCCGCCGAGATCCGCGACTTCCGTCCACCAGAGCCGTACAAAGGCAAAGGTGTGCGCTACGCGGACGAAGTCGTCCGTCGTAAAGAAGCCAAGAAGAAGTAGGGCATAGCAAATGACCGACAAAAAAGTTACTCGACTGCGTCGCGCTCGCAAAGCACGCCTGAAAATGCACGAACTCGAAGTCGTGCGTCTCTGCGTGTTCCGCTCGTCGCAGCACATCTACGCCCAGGTCATTTCGGCCGACGGCAACAAAGTCCTGGCAAGCGCCTCGACTTTGGATAAAGAACTGCGTGATGGCGCCACTGGCAACATCGACGCGGCCACTAAGGTTGGCCAGCTGGTCGCTACGCGTGCTAAGGCCGCTGGCGTCTCGCAGGTGGCTTTCGACCGCTCTGGCTTCAAGTACCACGGCCGCGTTAAAGCGCTGGCTGATGCTGCTCGTGAAGCTGGGCTGGAGTTCTAAGTTATGTCAAATAACGACCAAAAGCGCGACGAAGGCTACATTGAGAAGCTGGTTCAAGTTAACCGCGTAGCCAAAACCGTTAAAGGCGGCCGTATCTTCACTTTCACCGCGTTGACCGTGGTTGGTGATGGTAAAGGGCGTGTTGGCTTCGGCCGTGGCAAGTCGCGTGAAGTGCCTGCTGCGATCCAGAAGGCAATGGAAGCTGCTCGCCGCAACATGATCCAGGTTGATCTGAACGGCACCACTCTGCAGTACGCAATGAAGTCCGCTCATGGCGCTTCGAAGGTGTACATGCAGCCTGCTTCTGAAGGTACCGGTATCATCGCTGGCGGCGCTATGCGTGCTGTCCTCGAAGTTGCTGGCGTTCAGAACGTTCTGGCCAAGTGCTACGGCTCGACTAACCCGGTAAACGTGGTTCACGCCACTTTCAAGGGTCTGAAAGCCATGCAATCTCCTGAGTCCATTGCTGCCAAGCGTGGCTTGACTGTCAAGGAGATCATCTGATCATGGCTACCGTTAAAGTTACGCTGATCAAAAGCATGACCGGCCGCATCCCTAACCACAAACTGTGCGTTAAGGGTCTGGGTCTGCGTCGCATCGGTCACACTGTAGAAGTCCAGGATACTCCCGAGAATCGCGGGATGATCAACAAGGCTTACTACATGCTGCGTGTCGAGGGTTAATCGATGAAACTCAATGATCTGAGTCCAGCGCCGGGTTCCCGTCGCGAAAAGCATCGTCCGGGCCGTGGTATCGGTAGTGGTTTGGGTAAGACTGGTGGCCGTGGTCACAAGGGTCAGACCTCCCGCTCCGGTGGCACCATTGCTCCAGGCTTTGAAGGCGGTCAACAGCCGCTGCATCGTCGCCTGCCGAAGTTCGGTTTCGTTTCCCTGAAAGCCATGGACCGCGCAGAAGTGCGTCTGTCCGAGCTGGCTAAAGTGGAAGGCGACATCGTCACCGTGCAGTCCCTGAAAGATGCCAACGTGATCAACGTCAACGTACAGCGTGTGAAAATCATGCTGTCCGGTGAAGTGGCTCGCGCTGTCACTATCGGCAAGGGAATCGGCGCCACCAAAGGTGCGCGTGCGGCTATCGAAGCAGCTGGCGGCAAGTTCGAGGAATAAATGGCTAAGCAAGGTGCTCTCTCTGCGCTCGGCAAAGGCGGTATGTCTGAACTCTGGGCTCGTCTGCGTTTTCTGTTCCTGGCGATTATCGTCTACCGAATAGGCGCACACATCCCGGTTCCAGGTATCAACCCGGACCGACTCGCGGACCTGTTTCGACAGAATGAGGGGACCATTCTTAGCTTGTTCAACATGTTTTCCGGCGGCGCGCTGGAACGGATGAGCATTTTTGCACTGGGAATCATGCCGTATATTTCGGCATCGATCATCATGCAACTGATGACCGCCGTCAGCCCGCAGCTGGAACAGTTGAAGAAGGAAGGTGAAGCTGGCCGTCGCAAGATCAGCCAGTACACCCGCTACGGCACCGTCGTCCTCGCTCTCGTCCAGGCCATTGGCATGTCCATTGGCCTGGCGGGGCAGGGCGTTGCGTTCACTGGTGACTTTGGCTTCCATTTCGTCGCGGTATCCACTTTTGTGGCTGGTGCGATGTTCATGATGTGGCTGGGTGAGCAGATTACTGAGCGTGGTGTAGGCAACGGTATCTCGATGTTGATTTTTTCGGGTATCGTCGCCGGTCTTCCGAGAGCAATCGGGCAGTCTTTCGAGTCTGCGCGTCAGGGTGATATCAACATCTTCGCCCTGGTTGCCATCGGTTTGCTGGCAGTAGCGATTATCGGTTTCGTGGTGTTCATTGAGCGTGGTCAGCGTCGTATCGCTGTTCACTACGCCAAGCGTCAGCAGGGCCGCAAGGTTTTCGCTGCGCAGACTAGCCACTTGCCGCTGAAGGTGAACATGGCCGGCGTTATTCCGGCTATTTTCGCGAGCAGCATTTTGCTGTTCCCGGCTTCGTTGGGTGCCTGGTTTGGTCAGTCTGAAGGTATGGGCTGGTTGCAGGACATCTCGCAGTCGATCGCTCCTGGTCAGCCGTTGAATATTCTGCTGTTTAGTGCAGGGATTATTTTCTTCTGCTTCTTCTATACGGCGTTGATGTTCAATCCGAAAGACGTAGCGGAAAACCTGAAGAAGTCCGGTGCCTTTATTCCGGGCATCCGTCCAGGTGAGCAGTCTGCGCGCTACATTGATGGCGTTCTGACTCGCTTGACCATGTTCGGTGCTCTTTACATGACGGCCGTATGCTTGTTGCCCCAGTTCCTGGTGGTTGCAGCAAACGTTCCGTTCTACCTTGGCGGGACCTCGTTGCTGATCGTGGTCGTGGTTGTGATGGACTTCATGTCCCAAGTACAATCGCACCTCGTTTCGCACCAGTACGAATCCCTGATGAAGAAAGCCAACCTGAAGGGTTACGGCAGCGGCATGTTGCGCTGAGTACCCATAAGGTTCGAGGAGTTGGTGATGAAAGTTCGTGCATCGGTGAAAAAGCTGTGCCGTAACTGCAAGATTATTCGCCGCGAAGGTGTTGTTCGAGTAATTTGCAGCGCGGAACCGCGTCACAAACAGCGCCAAGGCTGAGTGTGATTGTGCTTCAAGCCCGGCAGCTAGTGCGCTGCCGGGTTGATTATTTGTTATTACAGCGATATTATCTCGCGCCCTATTTCTTGGCTTCCGGGGCGTAGGTAGCTGTCAATTGGAGTCCCACTGAATGGCCCGTATTGCAGGCGTTAACATTCCAGATAACAAGCATACTGTTATCTCGCTGACCTACATCTATGGTGTTGGTCGCACTACTGCACAGAAAATTTGTGCAGAGACTGGGGTAAACCCAGCCGCAAAGATCAAGGATCTGAGCGACGAGCAGATTGAACAGCTGCGTGGCGAAGTGGCGAAGTTCACCACTGAAGGTGACCTGCGTCGCGAAATCAACATGAAAATCAAGCGCTTGATGGACCTCGGTTGCTATCGCGGTCTGCGTCATCGTCGTGGTCTGCCAGTACGCGGTCAGCGTACCAAGACCAACGCGCGTACCCGTAAAGGTCCGCGTAAGCCGATCCGCAAGTAATCGCCCCAGCGAATCGACAGGAATTTAATCATGGCAAAACCTGCTGCTCGTCCTCGTAAAAAAGTTAAAAAGACAGTGGTTGATGGCATCGCCCACATCCATGCTTCTTTTAACAACACCATCGTGACCATTACCGACCGTCAAGGTAACGCTCTTTCCTGGGCTACCTCTGGTGGTTCGGGTTTCCGCGGTTCCCGCAAGTCCACCCCGTTCGCTGCTCAAGTAGCTGCTGAGCGTGCTGGTCAAGCTGCGCTGGAATACGGCCTGAAAAACCTCGACGTGAACGTCAAGGGTCCAGGTCCAGGTCGTGAATCCGCAGTCCGCGCTTTGAACGGCTGTGGCTACAAGATCGCCAGCATCACCGACGTGACGCCAATCCCGCACAACGGGTGCCGTCCGCCGAAGAAGCGCCGCGTGTAATCCAGGAGATTGTAAAGAATGGCTCGTTACATTGGTCCAAAATGCAAACTCGCTCGTCGCGAAGGCACCGATCTCTTCCTGAAGAGCGGCGTGCGCGCGATCGAATCGAAGTGCAACATTGAAGCAGCACCTGGTATCCACGGCCAACGCCGCGGTCGCCAGTCCGACTACGGCACCCAACTGCGTGAAAAGCAGAAGGTCCGTCGTATCTACGGCGTTCTCGAGCGTCAATTCAGCGGCTACTACAAAGAAGCTGCTGGCAAGAAAGGTGCAACCGGTGAAAACCTGCTGCAACTGCTCGAATGCCGTCTGGACAACGTCGTATACCGTATGGGCTTTGGTTCGACTCGTGCCGAATCCCGTCAGCTGGTATCGCACAAGTCGATCAGCGTTAACGGTCAGACCGTAAACGTTCCTTCGTACCAGGTTCGTGCTGGTGACGTGGTCGCTGTTCGCGAGAAAGCAAAAAATCAACTTCGCATTGTCCAAGCTCTCGATCTGTGTGCTCAACGTGGCCGCGTAGAGTGGGTAGAAGTAGACACTGAGAAGAAGTCGGGCGTTTTCAAGAACGTTCCTGCTCGCAGTGATCTGTCCGCCGACATCAACGAAAGCCTGATTGTCGAGCTCTACTCCAAGTAAGGGCTAGAAAATAGGTGCATCCATGCAGATTTCGGTAAATGAGTTCCTGACACCCCGCCATATTGATGTGCAGGTTGTCAGTCCAACCCGCGCCAAGATCACTCTCGAGCCTCTCGAGCGTGGTTTCGGCCACACCCTGGGCAACGCGCTGCGACGCATCCTGTTGTCCTCAATGCCCGGCTGCGCAGTAGTCGAGGCCGAGATTGACGGTGTGCTCCACGAGTACAGCGCCATCGAAGGTGTACAGGAAGACGTAATTGAAATCCTGTTGAACCTTAAAGGTCTGGCTATCAAGCTGCACGGCCGTGACGAAGTTACGCTGACCTTGTCGAAGAAGGGTTCGGGGGTGGTTACCGCTGCCGATATTCAGCTGGATCATGATGTCGAGATCGTTAATCCCGATCACGTAATCGCTAACCTGGCGTCTAACGGCGCCCTGAACATGAAGCTCACCGTAGCTCGTGGTCGTGGTTATGAACCAGCAGACTCGCGTCAGAGCGATGAAGACGAAAGCCGCAGCATCGGTCGCTTGCAGCTTGACTCTTCGTTCAGCCCGGTTCGCCGTATCGCATACGTGGTGGAAAACGCCCGTGTCGAGCAGCGTACCAACCTGGACAAGCTGGTTATTGATCTGGAAACCAACGGTACTCTGGATCCTGAAGAGGCTATCCGTCGTGCTGCAACCATCCTGCAACAGCAGTTGGCTGCGTTCGTCGACCTCAAAGGTGACAGTGAGCCAGTGGTTGTCGAGCAGGAAGACGAGATCGATCCGATCCTGCTTCGCCCGGTTGACGATCTGGAACTGACTGTACGTTCGGCTAACTGCCTTAAGGCGGAAAACATCTATTACATCGGTGACCTGATTCAGCGCACCGAAGTAGAGCTGTTGAAGACTCCGAACCTGGGCAAGAAATCCTTGACTGAAATCAAGGACGTTCTGGCCTCCCGCGGTCTGTCCCTCGGCATGCGCCTCGACAACTGGCCGCCTGCAAGTCTTAAGAAGGACGACAAGGCGACTGCCTGATCGTCGTAATCACCGAACGTAGTGTTTGGTAAGGAATGAACCATGCGTCATCGTAAAAGTGGTCGCCACCTGAGCCGCACCAGCTCGCACCGCAAGGCCATGTTCCAAAACATGGCAGTGTCGCTGTTCGAGCACGAGCTGATCAAAACTACTCTGCCAAAAGCCAAAGAACTGCGCCGCGTTGCCGAGCCGCTGATCACTCTGGCCAAGACAGACAGCGTTGCTAACCGTCGTCTGGCTTTCGACCGTACTCGTTCGAAAGCTATCGTTGGTAAGCTCTTCAACGACCTGGGCAAGCGTTACGCTACCCGTGAGGGTGGCTACCTGCGCATCCTCAAGTGCGGTTTCCGCGCTGGCGACAACGCGCCTATGGCGTACGTCGAACTGGTTGATCGTGCTGTTGGCGGTGAAGCTGTATCCGCTGAGTAAGACGTCAGTCTGAAACAAAGAACCGGGCCTAGTGCCCGGTTTTTTGTGCCCGCAAGAAATGCGCGGTTCGTACAAGCTTCTACCCTGTCTGGGTCTGCACTATGTGCGGGGATTTTTCGTTAGCTTTTTTCTATTGATGACCATGAGTTAATGAATTTGTGGCTGTCATGTTGATGATCGATACTCCCCAACAAGCCGATTAGCCGGCAGTTCAAGACTGACAGAGGAAGAAGATCGCATGAGCCAGAACAAGACGCTTACGACTGCCAGCGGCGCGCCAGTCGCCGACAACCAGAACTCCCGTTCCGCCGGGCCGCGTGGTCCGTTGCTGCTCGAAGACTTTCACTTGATCGAGAAGCTTGCCCACTTCAACCGTGAAAACATTCCGGAACGCCGTGTGCACGCCAAAGGTTCGGGCGCCTACGGTACTTTCACTGTCACTCGCGATATCACGAAGTACACCAGCGCCAAACTGTTCTCTGCTGTCGGTAAGCAGACACCAACCTTTCTGCGTTTTTCCACGGTGGGTGGTGAGCGTGGGTCGGCGGACACCGAGCGCGATCCTCGTGGCTTTGCCCTGAAGTTCTACACCGAAGAAGGCAACTGGGACATCGTCGGCAACAACACGCCGGTGTTCTTCATTCGTGATCCGCTGAAATTCCCTGACTTTATCCACACCCAGAAGCGCTTGCCGCAAAGCAATCTGAAAAGTGCGCAGATGATGTGGGATTTCTGGTCGCACTCGCCGGAGGCGCTGCACCAGGTCACCATTCTGTTTTCTGATCGCGGCATTCCAGACGGCTACCGCCACATGCACGGCTTCGGTAGTCACACTTATAGCTTGATCAGTGCGCAAGGCGAGCGTCACTGGGTGAAATGGCACTACAAAACCAAACAAGGGATCAAGAACCTCGCGCCCGCAGACGCGGCGCGCCTGGCGGGTACCGATCCTGATTACGCGCAGCGTGATTTGTTCGAGGCCATCGAGCGCGGTGACTTCCCGAAATGGAGTGTGTGCATCCAGATCATGACCGAAGCCCAGGCCGCAGCACATTACGAGAACCCGTTCGACGTGACCAAGACCTGGTCGCAGAAGGAGTTCCCGCTGATCGAAGTCGGTGAGCTGGAGTTGAATCGCAACCCGCTGAACTACTTCGCCGAAGTCGAGCAAGCTGCATTTGGCCCAAGCAACATGGTCCCGGGTGTCGGTCTTTCGCCGGATCGCATGCTGCAAGGTCGCGTGTTTGCCTACGCCGATGCGCATCGTTATCGCGTCGGCACCAATCACCAGCAACTGCCGGTGAACGCCCCGCGCAGTCCGGTGAATACTTATCAGCGCGACGGTTCGATGGCATTCGGCAGCAATGGTGGTGCGGCACCTAATTACGAGCCGAACAGCTACGTGGAGTCGCCGAAGCAGGCGCCGCATTACGCTGAGCCTGCGCTGGGCTTGAGTGGCGCGGCAGATCGCTACGATCACCGCGAAGATACCGACTACTACAGCCATGCCGGTGCGCTGTTCCGTTTGATGAGCGATGAGCAGAAAGCGCTGTTGGTCAGCAACATCGCCGGTGCGATGGCGGGTGTTTCGAGTGATGTTGTCGACCGCCAGTTGCAGCATTTCTACAAGGCCGACCCGGCGTATGGAGAAGCAATCGCAAAGCTGCTCAACGTACAGCTTAACGAAGTCTAAACGAGAAGCAGAACCGCCCTCATTAGGGCGGTTTTTGCGTTATTTAACCTGCTTTTCTCAGAATATCTTCGCTTTTATTGCGCGAAGTGAGTGACCTCGCAGTCAGGTTGGTTCAAACTACAGACTTTCAAGAAGGGAGATGTAGGGCGATGCAAGGCCACCCAGACGTTATCGATTACCTCAACACGTTGCTGACCGGCGAGCTGGCTGCGCGTGACCAATATTTTGTGCATTCGCGGATGTATGAGGACTGGGGATTCACCAAGCTCTACGAACGAATCAACCACGAGATGGAAGAAGAAGCCGGTCACGCTGACGCTCTGATGCGCCGGATTCTGATGCTGGAAGGCACGCCGCGCATGCGTCCGGATGATCTGGATGTCGGTACCACGGTGGAGACGATGCTCGAAGCGGATCTGCGCCTTGAGTACAAAGTTCGTGCCGCACTGTGCAAAGGCATCGAGCTGTGCGAAAAGAATGGCGACTACGTAAGCCGCGATATCCTCAAGCTCCAGTTGCATGACACTGAAGAAGACCACACCTACTGGCTTGAAAAGCAGTTGGGCCTGATCAAGCTGATCGGTATTCAGAACTATCTGCAATCCCACGCATCCTGATTGCGTCAGTTACAAAAAAGCCCCTGTCAGTTAAGAAGTGACAGGGGCTTTTTCATGTCCGGCAATCAGGCTCGATCGCGGATCAGCAGCGGCTTGAGGTAATGACCGGTGTGAGACTGCTTCATCTCGGCCACTTCCTCCGGTGTTCCGGTAGCAATGATCTGCCCACCTTTCGAACCGCCCTCGGGCCCGAGATCCACCAGCCAGTCGGCGGTCTTGATCACGTCGAGGTTGTGTTCGATCACCACCACAGTGTTGCCGTGGTCGCGCAGTCGATGCAGCACATCCAGCAATTGCTGGATATCCGCGAAGTGCAGACCGGTGGTCGGCTCATCGAGGATGTACAGGGTCTTGCCGGTATCGCGCTTGGACAGCTCGCGAGACAGCTTGACCCGCTGCGCCTCACCGCCGGATAGCGTAGTCGCCGACTGCCCGAGCTTGATGTACGACAGACCTACATCCATCAGTGTTTGCAGCTTGCGCGCGAGCGCCGGCACCGCGTCGAAGAACTCCCGCGCTTCCTCGATGGTCATTTCGAGGGTTTCGTGGATGCTCTTGCCCTTGTATTTGATCTCCAGGGTTTCGCGGTTGTAGCGTTTGCTCTTGCACACGTCGCACGGGACGTAGATGTCCGGCAGGAAGTGCATTTCCACCTTGATCAGGCCATCGCCCTGGCAGGCTTCGCAACGACCGCCCTTGACGTTGAACGAGAAGCGCCCCGGGCCATAGCCACGGGAGCGGGACTCGGGCACGCCTGCGAAGAGTTCGCGAATCGGTGTGAACAGACCGGTGTAGGTTGCCGGGTTGGAGCGCGGCGTACGACCGATCGGGCTCTGGTCGATATCGACGACCTTGTCCAGATGCTCCAGGCCCTTGATGCTGTCGTGGGCTGCCGCTTCCAAAGTGGTTGCGCCATTGAGTGCCGTGGCGCTCAGCGGGAACAGCGTGTTGTTGATCAGCGTTGATTTGCCCGAGCCGGAAACACCGGTCACGCACGTCAGCAGACCGATCGGAATTTCCAGATCGACGTTGCGCAGGTTGTTGCCGCGCGCGCCCTTGAGCGACAGGACCTGTTTCTTGTTGCGCGGCGTGCGTTTGGCCGGCACTTCGATCTTGACCCGCCCCGACAGGTATTTGCCGGTCAGCGAATCCGGGTGCGCCATGACTTCGGCCGGCGTGCCCTCGGCGACGATCTGCCCGCCATGAACCCCGGCGCCCGGGCCGATATCCACCACGTAGTCGGCCAGCCGGATCGCGTCTTCGTCATGCTCGACCACAATCACCGTGTTGCCGATGTCGCGCAGGTGCTTGAGGGTGCCGAGCAGTCGATCGTTGTCGCGCTGGTGCAGGCCGATGGACGGTTCGTCGAGAATGTACAGAACACCGACCAGGCCTGCGCCAATCTGGCTGGCAAGGCGAATCCGCTGGGCTTCACCGCCAGACAGCGTGTCGGCGCTGCGATCCAGCGACAGATAGTCCAGCCCCACGTTGACCAGGAACTGCAGACGCTCGCGGATCTCCTTGAGGATCTTGTCGGCGATTTCACCGCGCCGGCCAGTCATCTTCAGTTCGCCGAAGTAGTCGCAGGCATCGCCGATCGGCAGATTGGTCACTGCCGGCAGGGTTTTCTCGCCAACCCATACATGCCGCGCCTCTCGACGCAGACGGGTGCCACGGCAATCCGGGCAGGACTGGGTGCTGAGGAACTTCGCCAGTTCTTCGCGCACGCTCGCCGACTCGGTTTCGCGGTAGCGACGCTCGAGGTTCGGCACAATGCCTTCGAACGGGTGCGAGCGTTTGACGATGTCGCCTCGGTCGTTGAGGTATTTGAAATCGACGTTCTGCGAACCGCTGCCGTGCAGGATGTACTTCTGCTGATCGGCCGGCAGTTCGTTGAACGGCTGCTCCAGGCTGAAGCCGTAATGTGCGGCCAGCGAGCCAAGCATCTGGAAGTAATAGACGTTGCGCCGGTCCCAGCCGCGAATCGCACCCTCGGCCAGCGTGAGCTCGCCGTTGACCAGCCGCTTGATGTCGAAAAACTGCTTCACGCCCAGACCGTCACAGGTCGGGCAGGCACCGGCCGGGTTGTTGAAGGAAAACAGCTTGGGTTCCAGTTCGCTGATCGCATGGCCGCAGATCGGGCAGGCGAAACGTGCTGAGAAGATCATCTCTTCGCCCGGCTCGTCGTCCATCGGCGCCACCAGAGCGATGCCGTCCGCCAGCTTCAGCGCGGTCTCGAAGGATTCGGCCAGGCGCTGTTGCATGTCGGCGCGCACCTTGAAGCGGTCGACCACGACTTCGATCGTGTGCTTCTTCTGCTTATCCAGTTTCGGCAGCTCGTCCAGCTCGCAGAGCCGACCGTTGACCCGGGCCCGGACGAAACCCTGGGCACGCAGCTCTTCGAATACCGAAAGGTGCTCGCCCTTGCGTTCGCGGATCACCGGCGCCAGCAGCATAAGCTTGCTGCCTTCCGGCTGTGCCAGCACCAGGTCAACCATCTGGCTGACAGTCTGTGCTTCCAGCGGGATGTCGTGATCCGGGCAGCGCGGCGTACCGACGCGCGCATAGAGCAGACGCAGGTAGTCGTAGATTTCGGTGATGGTGCCGACCGTGGAGCGCGGGTTGTGCGAGGTAGACTTCTGTTCGATGGAGATCGCCGGCGACAGGCCTTCGATAGTGTCGACGTCGGGCTTTTCCATCATCGAAAGGAACTGCCGGGCGTAGGCCGACAGGGATTCGACATAGCGGCGCTGACCTTCGGCGTACAGCGTGTCGAAGGCCAGGGACGACTTGCCGGATCCGGACAGGCCGGTGATGACGATCAGTTTGTCCCGTGGCAGGGTCAGGTCGATGTTCTTCAGGTTGTGGGTGCGGGCCCCACGAATCAGGATCTTGTCCAAAATGGCCTCGCTCGGCGGGCGTCGAAAACACAGGAGTATACGGCCAAATACTGGATGGATGCACACTATCAAGTGAAGGGATTTCTGCCTTACATGAAGAGAGTTTCATCTGTACGTGGCAAAGCGTCGCGATATACCCCGTCTTTCGATGGGACTGGTAGAATCGCCGCCGGTTCACACGAGGTTTTTCCATGCACGATCCCCACAGCGAACGCATGAGTGGCAGCGAGACCCGCGCGGCGAGCGGTCTGGCCCTGGTGTTCGCCTTCCGTATGCTTGGCATGTTCATGGTGCTGCCGGTACTGGCGACCTATGGCATGGATCTGGCGGGAGCGACCCCGGCCCTTATCGGGCTGGCGATTGGCGCTTACGGCCTGACCCAGGCGATTTTCCAGATTCCGTTCGGGATCATTTCCGACCGTATCGGCCGCCGTCCTGTGATTTATCTGGGGCTGATCGTCTTCGCCCTCGGCAGTGTGCTGGCGGCCCAGGCCGACTCGATCTGGGGCGTGATTGCCGGCCGCGTCCTGCAGGGCGCCGGCGCGATTTCAGCGGCGGTCATGGCCCTGCTTTCCGATCTCACTCGCGAACAACACCGCACCAAGGCCATGGCCATGATCGGCATGACCATCGGCCTGTCGTTCGCCGTGGCCATGGTGGTCGGTCCTCTGCTGACCCGCGCGTTTGGTCTGTCCGGTCTGTTCCTTGCCACTGGCGGGATGGCACTGGTCGGCATCGTGATCGTGATGTTCATGGTGCCGAAGTCCACCGGGCCGCTGAGTCATCGCGAATCCGGCGTGGCGCGTCAGGCGTTGATGCCGACGCTCAAGCACCCGGACCTGCTGCGGCTGGACCTGGGCATCTTTGTGTTACATGCGATGTTGATGTCGAGCTTCGTCGCGCTGCCCCTGGCCCTGGTCGAAAAAGCCGGGCTGCCCAAGGAGCAGCATTGGTGGGTCTACCTCACAGCCTTGCTGATCTCTTTCTTCGCCATGATTCCGTTCATTATCTACGGCGAGAAAAAACGCAAAATGAAACGAGTTTTGCTCGGCGCCGTCATGACGCTGATGCTGACTGAGCTATTCTTCTGGCAGTTCGGTGACAGCTTGCGGGCTCTGGTGATCGGGACGGTGGTGTTCTTTACCGCGTTCAATCTGCTGGAAGCCTCGCTGCCGTCGCTGATCAGCAAGGTTTCACCGGCAGGTGGCAAAGGCACGGCGATGGGCGTGTACTCCACCAGCCAGTTCCTCGGTTCTGCACTCGGCGGGATTCTCGGCGGCTGGATGTTCCAGCATGGCGGTCTGTCGGTTGTGTTCCTCGGATGTGCCGGGCTGGCTGCACTTTGGCTGGCCTTTGCTGTTACCATGCGCGAACCTCCCTACGTGACGAGCCTGCGCCTGCCGTTGTCGCCCGAAGCGATCCGCGAAGCGGGTCTGGTCGAGCGTCTCAAGGCCCTCGTAGGGGTAACTGATGCAGTCATAGTTGCTGATGAAGCGGCGATCTACATCAAACTGGACACCGAATTAATGGATCGCACCACTCTTGAGCGCCTGGTGAACAACCCGGCGCAGACTGCGTGCGAAGCCTAGGAGAACGTTATGGCCCGTGGGGTTAACAAAGTCATTCTGGTCGGTACTTGCGGCCAGGATCCCGAAGTACGCTACCTGCCCAACGGTAACGCCGTGACCAACCTGAGTCTGGCGACCAGCGAGCAATGGACCGACAAGCAGACCGGTCAGAAGGTCGAGAAGACCGAGTGGCACCGTGTATCGATGTTCGGCAAGGTTGCCGAAATCGCCGGCGAATACCTGCGCAAGGGTTCGCAGGTATACATCGAAGGCAAGCTGCAGACCCGTGAGTGGGAAAAAGACGGTATCAAGCGTTACACCACCGAAATCGTGGTCGACATGCAAGGCACCATGCAACTGCTGGGCGGCCGTCCACAACAGGGCGACCAACAAGGCGGTGGCAACAACTATCAGCAGCAGGCGCCACGCCAACAGGCTCCGCGTCCGCAGCAGTCGGCACCGCAACAGCGTTCGGCTCCGGCTCCACAGCAGGCCGCACCGCAGCCAGCTCCGGATTTCGACAGTTTCGATGACGATATCCCGTTCTGATTGAAGCGCCCGAACCCTTTCCGGTTTGCATTCGAAGCCCCCGCATTGCGGGGGCTTCGTCGTTTTGGTCGGCGCACATGGTTTTCGATGATCGTGAACTGACTGATCGGTCCCCGCGTTCAGGGCAATAAAGTTTCGCGTAGAGTCTTGAAGGCAGCGGCAAGCCAATCCATGATCGGTCCGGCGCTTTCGAGTCCGTCCATTTTGCAAGAGCGGGCTCCCCGGTGTCGGGTGTCAGTTCCATCACAAGAACAAGAGAAAACGATGAGCAGTAGCAAGAACAAGGAAATCGAGTACCTGCGCGGAGTGGCCATCCTGATGACGGTCTTTGCCCATAGCACTCTGCTGTTGCCATTCCATAACGCGTTCATGGAGAAGCTCTTCAACGTCTATTCCCCTTGGTCGGGGGTGGATCTGTTCTTCTGTATTTCAGGTTTTGTCGTCAGCAAGGCCTATCTCGACTACTTCGACAAGAACCGCGAACAAAACCGGTTCGGCCTCGCCGCCACTTCATTCTGGATTCGTCGCGCCTATCGTCTATTGCCCACGGCGTGGCTGTGGGTGCTGATCCCGCTGGCGTTTTCGATCTTTTTCAACCAGTCGAATGCTTTCCAGTCGTGGTTCGAGAATCTGCGCAGCTTCACCGCCGTCGCGACATTCACGGGGAATCTGGCGAACCAGTACGGCGTCCTGCTGGGGCCAAACTCGGTGTATTGGAGCCTGGCGCTGGAGGAGCAGTTTTACTTCATTTTCCCGCTGTTCCTGCTGCTGATCACCTCCACGCGCTGGCGGGTGATCACCCTGATCGCGCTGATCGCCGTGCAGTTCCCCTTCAATCGCTATGCGTTTGGCGGGCCATTGGCCGGCATGCTTTTCTCGTTCCGTCTGGATGCGATGATGTGGGGCATTTTGCTGTGCCTGTTTACACGCACATCGTTGTACAAGGACATTGAACCCACGGCATTGGGTGCCAGCTTGTTCAAGCGGCTGGCGCTCACGCTGTTCCTGCTTTACATGCTCGGCGCCATTGCCGGTCAGATGATCGCCATGCCGATCGCGGTGGGGCTGATCGCAATCAATGCGTTGATTCTTGTCTGGCTCTCCAGCTACCAGAAGGGCTACATCTACTGTCCGGCTATTTTGAGCGGACTCGGGCAATGGCTGGGCTCGCGCTCATACGCCTTGTACGTCGTGCATATGTTCGCCTACCACTTGAGCACCGAGATCTGGAGCCGGGTGGCCAGCGAAAGAGGTGTCGAGCTGGGGCCGGAGTTCACTGTGCAGATGTTGCTCACCTCGTTTGCAATCATGTTGGTGTGCAGCGAGCTGAACTACCGTTTTGTCGAAACCCCATTGCGTCGTCGCGGTGCGGAAATCGCGCGCCGGAGAATGGCCGGGGTCAGCACCGCCGAACCCGTCAAGGACAAGCCTGTGTCTGAGGTGCCGGCGCGTACGACCGAATTGTCGTAATCGATGCCGGAAACGAAAAACCCGTAGCGCGCAAACGCTACGGGTTTTTTAATGCCAGCCTCGAATCAGTCAAGAATCAGATGCGGTAAAAACCGGCTCGAATCCTTGGTGATCAGACTGTTGTCTTCACGTACGCCGATACCCGCTGCCTGGTCGCCGATCACCCAGGAGCCAATCAGCGTGTAGCTGTCATCGAACTTCGGCAGCGGCGCAAATTCCTGCAGGATGAAGGGCGCGTCCGTGTAGGGGCCGTCCTCTTTGACAATCAGACCGTCGGCGGTTTGCAGCTCGATGTTGGCGCCTTCACGGGAAAAGTACGGTTTGCGTACCCAGCCCTTGGGCACCGCGCTGCCTGGATTCGGGTCGAGATGCGCAGCCAGCAGGTTCGGATGGCCTTTATGCAGTTCCCAGAGCAAGGGCAGGGCGCCTTTGTTGGAGAGAATGGCCTTCCAGGCCGGTTCGAAAAACTGCGTGTCGCATTCGGCAATGGCAGCGCCGAACGGTTCGTGGAAAATGAACTCCCAAGCGTGCAGCTTGAACAGGTGCGGGATCCAGCGATCTTCAAGATCGACGAAGCGTCCTTCGGCGGTCAGACCGATGTCTTCGATATCGATGTGCCGTGATTCAATGCCGACCTTTTCCGCGATCAGTCGCAGGTAGTCCGTGGTGCCCTTGTCCTCGACCGAGCCTTTCATCGAGGCAAAGTAGAACGGGCGCTTGAGCTTCAGCTGGGCAAAGGCTTCGTGCAGGCGGGTATCTATGCTGTTGAACTGGTCAGCATGGCGCGGCAGCATTCCGCGCTCGATGCATTGCTCCAGCCAGCCCCACTGGAACGCCGCCGCTTCGTACAGGCTGGTGGGCGTGTCGTAGTTGAGCTCCAGCAACTTCGCCGGGCCATTGCCGCCGTAGGAGAAATCCATGCGTCCGTACAGATGCGGATGACCTTCCAGCCAGGACGTTCGGATCATGTCGTAGTACGACGGGGGAATGCTCAGACGATCAAGCAATTCCTCGCTGTGCACGACCCGGTCGACCAGATCCATGCACATCTCGTGCAGTTCGGTGGTCGGATCCTCTAGATCGTTTTCGATCTGCGCGAGCGTGAACTGGTAGTACGCGCGCTCGTCCCAGTAGGGTTCGTCGTCGATGGTGTGAAACAGGAAGCCGAGGCTTTCGGCCGTCTGTTTCCAGTCGTGGCGCTCTGCGCAATGGATCTTCTTCATGATCAGCTGCTCGAACTGCCCCAGCCGCCCCAACCGCTGCGCGCACTGGACTGGCTGCCGAAACCGCCACGGGAAGTCGAAGACGCCACGTTGACCGACTTGCTGCGGGAGCTGGTGTAGTCCGAATCGCTTCGAGTCGTCGGAGCCGATTCGATGCGGCGGTTCAGTGTCGAGGTGTCGTATGTCTGGCGAGTGTCACGATCGCGATAGACCGTCCGTGTGTCGCTTGCGCGATTGTTGCTCATGGCATTGCCGATCAGCCACCCGCTGAGCCAGCCGTTACCACCGCCACCGCCACCACCACTGGAAACGTGGGATGTGCTCTGTGTTGTCTGGGCAGGTGCCGGGTCACCCGCTGGCATCTGCGCATTGGCGATCGCATCGAGGTTCTGCGCCGGCTCAACACTTTGCGGCACCTTGAAGCCACCCAGCTTCGGTACAAAACGGCCGTCGGAATTCTTCTGACACCAACCGGCGGCGAAGTCCGCGTCGCACTGTGCCTTGTCGTCATAGGCCGGGGCGATGCGCCGGTGTTCGGTCAGGGCCGCAACGTAGGCGTTCGAGCAGGCATCGGCAGCCACTTCGGCGTCGACACACTGTTCCACGCTCTGGAAGTTGCGTTGTTCCTGGGCGGCCACTTCGCCGGAAATCGCCAGCGCCACCGAGGCCGCCAGGGACAGTTGAACGTACTTGCTTCGTTTCATCTCAGGCTTCCTGCCGTTCAGTAGGACGGTGTCATGCACGCGGCGTTGAGCATGCCGACGCTGATCGCCACCGCAGCGACGTAGATGCCGGCGGCGACTTCACCGTTGGCGATGCGTTGGGATGTGCCTTTGAGCACCAGCCCGGTGGCCAGGAATGCCAGCAATTGCACGGCGGCGGCGATGACTGCCCAGAGCACGAAATCGAGGACGTTGATCGAGTGGGCGATGATGTTGCTCGCCGGAATCGCGAAACCGATGATCGCACCTGACAGGGCGATGGCGGCAGCGTTGTTGCCGCCGCGAATCAGTTCGAATTCCTTGTGTGGCGTGATGCGGGTGTAGACGAACTGAAACAGCATGAACAGCAGCACGGCGCCGATCAGGTAGGCGGCGAAACCGACCAGCGCGGCCTTGTTCAGGGAAACGGACAGCACTTCCAGCATGGGGAACTTCCTTTTAAATGGTGCTCAGATCGGTGGTGTACAGCGAGATGCCGAGCGATGTGCTCAGGCTGACGGTGCCTTCTTCGTCCTGTTCGACGGAGAACAGCAGCAGTTCACGGCGGTCGGTCAGGCCGGTTTCCCGGGCATACAGCATCGAATGGTGTTCGATGGTGTAGGACTCGTCGGGATTGACCACTTGTTCGGTGAGCGGGACCAGTTCGGTCTGGCCGCGTTCGGTACCCCATTCACGGGTGAAGGACACACCGTCATGGGTGTAGGCCGGCAGGCCGATCAGGCTGTTCGGGCCCGCCAGTCGCTGCAACTCGGCGTCACTGTTGACGGTGACGTAGCTGACGTAATTGAACAGGGTCACCGATTCGATCTGGTCGTCGCCGGTGACGTGGACCTGCAGCCAGAAATCTTCGTTGTTCAAGTAATAGCGATGCAGCTTGTTCGACTGACCAAGGTCGATCCAGCCGGCACTCCAGATGGCCTGGGCATCGGGCACCCGTACCGAAGTGCTGCCATCGAGCAGCAGGCCGAGCGTCGTATCGAACCGGATCCCCTTGCCCTGCGCCAGGCCAAGCGGGCCGCCGACAGCTTCCGGTGTTGGAGCCGGGGTCCCCAGCAAGTTCTTTAACCATCCCATGGGTACATTCCTTGAAGCGGGTGGAGGTGTTCGTTGGCAAATCGCCGCTAGTGTACCGGCCTCGTGACAATCGAGCAGGCAAAAAAGAAGGGCACCCGGTGCCCTTCTTTTCTCTGGCAGCCCTTACTGGGCCGACTTCTGCTTCAGTCGCTCGAGGATCGCGTTGGCGCTGCCCTCGTTCGGCGTGATGCCGGCGTCGCGCAGTTTGCGCTCCAGGTCGTTGCCGGTCGTGGCATCGGCCAGTTCGTCCTGAGCGTTCAGCTCGGCGGCACGTTGTTTTTGCTTCTCTTGCAGACGGTTCAAGGTGCCGACGGCGGTTTCCAGCTTGCCGTTGGCGCCGCCGCTGGCGATGGAGGCACTGACCTGCGCTTTCTGCACGCTTTCACGGGCCTTGGCCATGTCCACTTGCTGACGCAGGCTCTTGATTCGTGCTTCGGCCTTGTTGATGTCCTTGCGCATGTTTTCGGCGTAGGTGCCGAACTCGTCGCTCTGGGCTTTCTCGGTGGTCAGGTCGTTGGTCAGGGTCGAAATCGCTTCGGCCACTTCCATCGCCAGGTCTTCACGGCCGGCGTTCAGGGCGGAAACAGCCTTGGCTTCCAGGTCCTTGATCTTGGCGTCGTACTCGCTCACGCGGTCGGCGGACAGCTTGTGTTTGGCCATGATGGTGACCAGTTCGCGACGGGCGTTGGACAGGGCGCTGTCGGCGTCACGGATTTCCTGGTCGAGGATGCGCAGGGCCTGTTGGTCGACGATCGCTTCGCCGACTTCATTGGCGCCGCCGCGCAGAGCGGTGAACAACTTGTTCCAGATGGACTGAGTCATTGGATTTTCCCTGTTGATTACTTGAAGAAGTGTTCGAAGGCTTCGCTGGCGCGCTGCACGTTATCGACCAGGGTTTTGACCTCGGTGACCACGTTGGTCAGGCTCGAATCTGCACTCAGCGCGCCGAACATGTTGTAGACGGTCTGGCCGTTGGGCATGGTCTCGATGCCGATCGACGACAGCGGGAACATTTCCCGGCTGCGCAGGACGGCATCGTTGAACGTACGCACGTCGGTGATCGAATCGATGTCCACCAGCACGGTGTCGACGATGATCTGCTGACCCGCGATGGCGATGTGAATCGGCAGGCCGCCGAATTCGTTCATTTCCAGCTTGAGGCTGGGTTCGGAGCTCTGGATCAGGGACAGCGTGATCTCTTGCGATGCCACCTCGTCCAGTGCCTTGAAAGCGTTGTAGAGGCTATCGATGTTCCAGTTGTTGCCTGCGCTCATGTAATTCTCCGACATGAAAGAGCCAGCCAGAATCGGTTGGCGTAGCTGTTGCTCCATTTGCTTGAGCAAGCTTCGGTTTTCGGGAAGCACCCAAGTTTCGTGTTTCACATAACCGGCGGCTGCCAGGCCCGCGCGCATCTGCTTCATATAGAAGCTCGACGGTTTTTTCGCGGACGTTGTCGAGCGCACTCCCTTCGGGCTCTCCGATTTT
The DNA here is from genome assembly GCF_054071635.1 of Pseudomonas sp. SDO52101_S400. NCBI lineage: Bacteria > Pseudomonadati > Pseudomonadota > Gammaproteobacteria > Pseudomonadales > Pseudomonadaceae > Pseudomonas > Pseudomonas sp. SDO52101_S400. The sequence continues at coordinate 43,776 of NZ_JBSVWF010000028.1, forward strand.
GTTGCAGGGGAGTTGCTTTTCATGGCGATGACTCCGTTATGAACATCTCACGCGTGAGCCACACTACAACCAATTCAAAGTGCCATCAATGGCTCACGCGTGAGATTTTTTTTCGCGCACGGAAAAAGGCCCGCAACATGGCGGGCCTGGGTTTCCTGCGAAGGTTCGCGGACGAGGATTAACGGTTGGCCGCGAGGAATTCGTCTGCCGAGACCACACTGGCGTAGGCAAAGCCCAGCGACGACATGAATGCCGCGTGCACGTAGGCCGCCGGCACCGTCAGGCCATTGAATTCCAGATCGCGGGTGGCGCAGGCATCGTGGATCACCGTGACGGTGTAACCCAGATCCGCCGCCGCGCGGGCGACGCCATCGATGCACATGTGGCTCATGCTGCCGACGACTACCAGCTCCTTGATGTCTTGTTCATCGAGGATCGATTGCAGTTGCGTTTCGCGGAACGAGTTGACGAAGTGCTTGAGCACCACCGGTTCATCGGCGCGGTTGAGCACCTTGGAATGCAACTTGGCGCCCTCGGAGCCCGGGGTGAAAAACGGGGCATCCGCCGAGGTGAACTCGTGACGGATATGGATCACCGGTTCACCCGCTTCACGGAACGCAGCAATCAGTCGGGCGGCGTTGTCGGCGGCGGCGTCGACACCAGCCAGCGGCCACTTGCCTTGGGGGAAGTAGTCGTTCTGGATATCGACTACGATGAGTGCTTGCCTGGCCATGGGGTGTTTCCTCGAAGTGTTTGTTGGTGTGGAATCAGTATCGGCGCCGGCCACGTCTTCGAGGATTGGCCGCACCGACAATAGACAGGGGAAAACTGACAATGGGTGTTGAAAGGGCCGTTGCCGAATTGGGCGTACTGATTTATCCCGGTGCGCAACTGGCGGCGGTGCATGGCTTGACCGACCTGTTTGGTGTCGCCGACCGGATCGCGGTCGAGCATCAGGCCGCGCAATTGCCAAGGCTGCGGGTGAGTCACTGGCAGGTCGAGAAGGAGCAGGCGCCGGTCAGGGTCTACGACAGTCTTCCCGCTGACGAAGCAGGCATGCTGGCGGTGCTGATTCCACCGTCGATCGCCGGGTTCTGCGCAGAGCAGGCATCGCCGGGACTGCTGCAATGGTTGCGCGACCAGCATGGCCGGGGCGCGACGCTGGGCGGGGTTTGCGTCGGCTCGTGGCTGCTGGCCGAAAGCGGTCTGCTCAACGGTCGCAGCGCCACCACTCACTGGACCTCGGCCAAGGCCTTTGCCGAGCGCTATCCAGACATCAGGCTCAAGGCCGACACGCCGATTGTCGATGACGGTGACCTGATCACCACGGCCGGGCTCATGGCCTGGTCGGAGCTGGGGCTGCGGCTGGTCGATCGTCTGCTGGGGCCGAGTATCGCCAGCGCCACCGCGCGGTTCCTGGTAATGGAACACAGCGACAGTGCCAGTGCCTGCGGCAGCAATTTCGCGCCAATCCTCGGCCATGGCGATGCGTCGATTCTCAAGGTCCAGCACTGGCTGCAAAGCACCGGTGCGACTGACGTTTCACTGGCCTCGATGGCTGAGCGCTCGGGGCTGGAGGAGCGCACGTTCCTGCGTCGGTTCCGTGCCGCGACCGGCCTGAAACCCACCGAATACTGCCAGCACCTGCGGGTCGGCAAGGCGCGGGAGATGCTCGAGTTCACCAACGGCACCATCGATCACATCGCGTGGACGGTGGGTTATCAGGATCCGGGAGCGTTTCGCGCGATCTTCAAGAAAATCACCGGGCTGGCGCCGAGCGATTATCGGACGCGGTTTGGCGTGACGCCGCCGACGGTGCTGACGAGATAACGTCTGACGGTCGTGCAAAATGCCGGGGTCATGGCGGCAGTCGTGCAGATTGAAACGGGCGGGGTGCCAGTACCAAAAGGCTAATTCACTGATTTGCGTGGGGTTTCGCGCAGCCGCCGCTTGGCCTGATCTCTGCACCCTCTGACCTACATTCATCGAGCCGCAGGAAGGGGGACGCATGACCCCGACACCTCGCAACAAAATAGTGGTTGCCCATTCCGTACGCCCCGACGCGCCACAACACGAAGTACAGACCAACAAGGCGCTGGCCCGCTGGCTGGCGCAGATTCTCGGGCTGAAATTCGGCGGCAGCTACGATGCGCAAAAGCACCGCGGTCGCGACCTGTATCTGCTGCCGACCCAAACCATCGTCGGCGCCGCCAAGGCCCAGGAGCTGGGTATCAAGGGCCCCGAGGATCTGTGGGGCGGTTTCGTCGAGCACGATTTCATCTGCACCAAGGCCATCAGCCATGGCTTGCGCAGCCATCAGGCCCATGCCCCGCAAGGCTGGTCGCCGCTGTTTTCCGAACGCACGCGCACTGTCGTGCTCGACGGGTTCAGCGTGTTTGCCCTGGACGATGCGCGACCTGCCGCCGAGCATCTGTTGTACGGCGGGCCGACCCGTCTCAAGCCGATCCACGCCTGTGCCGGGCGCGGGCAGGAAGTGTTCAAGAGCCTCGATGCCTTCGACGAAATCCTCGCCCGACCCGAGGCTGGAAAACTGTTCAGCGATGGCGTGGTGCTTGAGCAGGACTTGAGTCAGGTGGTCACCCACAGCGTCGGCCAGTCGTTCATCGGCGACAAGGTCTTGAGTTACTGCGGTGATCAATACTTGACCAAAGACGCCCATGGCGAAGAGGTGTACGGCGGTTCGAACCTGCTGGTGGTGCAGGGCGGTTACGAGGAACTGCTGGCGCTGGATCTGCCCGACGACGCGCGTCTGGCAATCCAGCAGGCGCAGGTGTTCGACCGGGTGGCGGACGAAGCCTATCCGCGTTTCTATGCCTCGCGACGCAATTACGACATCGCCCAAGGCCTGGACAGCGAAGGCCGGCCGAGCAGTGGCGTACTCGAACAGTCCTGGCGCATGGGCGGCGCCAGCAGCGCTGAAGTGGCGGCGCTGCAAAGTTTCGTCAACGATCCGTCGATGCGGGCGATCCGCGTCTCGTCGGTGGAAACCTACATCGAGCAGGCCCTGCCGGCGGATGCCATCGAGGTCTATCGCGGGCCGGCCGAGAACAGTGACTTTCTCCTCAAATACGTAACGGTCAAATCCTATGACGGCTAGAAGCGAAAGCATTCAGATCGACATTGATGACGAACAGATGAGCGGGACCTTCCTCAGTCCCAAATCGAAAGTCCCCGGTGTGTTGTTCGTGCACGGCTGGGGTGGCAGTCAGGAGCGGGATCTGGAACGGGCCAAAGGCATCGCCGGCCTGGGCTGCGTGTGCCTGACGTTCGACCTGCGCGGGCACACCGGCGGTACGGGTATTCCGTTGAGCCGGGTCACCCGTGAAGACAATCTGCGTGACCTGCTGGCGGCCTACGACCGGCTGCTCGCCCACCCGGCACTGGACACCTCGGCCATCGCGGTGGTCGGCACCAGCTACGGTGGTTATCTGGCCGCGATCCTCACCTCATTGCGCCCGGTGCGCTGGCTGGCGCTGCGGGTGCCGGCGCTGTATCGCGATGAGCAATGGCACACACCCAAGCGCGATCTGGACAAGGCTGACCTGCGCGATTATCGCGGTACGCTGGTGCGCGCCGACAGCAACCGGGCGCTGCATGCCTGCTCGCAATTCACCGGTGACGTGCTGCTGGTGCAATCGGAAACCGACGACTACGTGCCTCACGCGACGATCATGAGTTACCGCGCCGCGTGCCAGCAGACTCACTCGCTGACGCACCGGATCATCGATGGCGCCGACCATGCCCTGAGTGATCCGACTTCGCAGCAGGCCTACACCTCGATCCTGGTCGACTGGATCACCGAGATGGTGGTGGGCGAACGGTTGAGCATCATTCAATCGAGCTGATCAAGGCTTGGGATTCTTCTCGATCCGCAACGCCTTGGCCTTGGCTTCCACCACCAGGTACATGACCACGGTGATCAGCAGCGGCAGCAGAAAATAGATCGCCCGATAGGCCAGCAACCCCGCGACCAGGCTGCCGCGCGAAGCCTCGTGTTGCAGCAGGGCGACGAACACCGCTTCCAGCACCCCGAGCCCGGCCGGAATGTGGGTGATGACCCCGGCAATCGCACTGATCAACAGCACGCCGAGCACCAGCGGATAGTCGAGCTTGCCTGGCAACAAGGTGAAAATCACTGCCGCCATCAGCGACCAGTTGAGCGCGCCGAGCAGCAATTGCAGGATCGCCATGCGCAGCGACGGCAGATTGATTTCCACTCCGCGAATCGACCACTCGCGCCGCCGGGAAAACTGGCAGGCGACCAGATAACCGACACTCAGCAACAGCAGCAAAACGCCGATGCCCTGCAACGCAGCACTGCTGACTTTCCAGCCCGGCGGCATGCTGACCAGGCCGCTGCTGAATACCGCGCCGGCGATGGTCATGTAGCCGAACCAGTTGGTGGCCAGGCTCAGGCCGAGGATCTTGGCGATGTTGCTTTTGCTCACGCCGAGTCGCGAATACAGCCGATAACGCATGGCGATCCCGCCAACCCACGCGCTCAGATTGAGGTTGAACGCGTAACTGATGATGCCCACCGGCAGGATCTGTTTCCACGTCAGGTCCTGACGGATGTAAGTGCGGCCGATCAGGTCGAAACTGGCGTACACCAGAAAGCTCAGCAGCGTCAGGCTCGAAGCGATGATCAGCGTACGAACCTTGAAATCGGCGAGGGTTTGCAGCACTTCGGCCCATTCAATGCGCTGGGCGAATAGCGTCAACAGGACGATCAGTGCGAGGAAAAACAGCAACGTCAGCGGACGCTTCCAGCGGCTCCAGCGAGACGTGGCCGCAGGCTTCGAATGTGTGGCGGCGGGAGCATCGGAACGGCTCATGAAGGGTCGCTGCCGGCAGTGTGGATGAAGGGTTTCAATCGGGGTTTGTGCGCGGGCAGCCAGCCGGCCACGGCCGGAAAATGACGCAGGAAGTGAAACACCAGAAAGCCCACGGTCATGTGCCAGAGACGTCCGCGCGGTGACTTGCTGGCGTCCATCGCTTTGCAGTGGTTGTTGCTCAGATCTTCGAGACGCTCAAACAGATGACCATTGAAGGCCCGGTCGCGGATCAGCACGTTGGCTTCCAGGTTCAACGACAGGCTCAGCGGATCGAGATTGCTCGACCCCACGGTGCTCCATTCTTCATCCACCAACGCGACCTTTCCGTGCAGCGGGCGCTCGCAATATTCGTGGATCTGCACCCCGGCCTTGAGCAGGTAGTCGTAGGTCATGCGCGCCGCGAGTTTGGCCACCAGCATGTCGGGCTGACCCTGCAGGATCAGCCGCACGTCGACGCCGCGCCGGGCCGCGTTACGCATCTCACGCAACAGGCGATAGCCAGGGAAAAAGTAGGCATTGGCGATCACTACCCGACGTTTCGCGCGTCGCAGCACCTGCAAGTAAACGTCTTCGATATCGGTGTGATGCTGATCGTTATCGCGAAATACCAGACGCACCTGACCGTCATGCTCGGTGAACGCCATCTGTGCCCGACGCTGGCGCCGGCGCTGCCACCAGAAGCGCGCCCGACCGGGACGACCGCTCTGCAGCAGGGCGAAATGATGGATGTCGGCCACCACCGGGCCCTGAACTTGCACCGCGTAATCCTGCTTCGCCTCGGGGCCGAAATCCGCCAGGTGATCGCCGGAAAAATTGATCCCGCCGATGAACGCAATCAGCCCGTCGACTACCACGATCTTGCGGTGTAGCCGGCGGAACCAGTTGGTGCGAAAACCGAGGCGTTTGGGAGCTGGGTCGAAAATCTGCAGGTGCACGCCGGCCTCGCTCAATGCGGTGAGATAACCGGTGCTCAATTCGCCGCAGCCGAAGCCGTCGAGACTGACGGTCGTGCGCACGCCACGCCGGGCCGCGTCGATCAGAATCTGCTGCAACTCGTTGCCGACCTTGTCTTCGAAAACGATGAAGGTCTCCAGCAGGATTTCACTCTTTGCCGCACGTATGGCGTCGAAGACCCTGGGGAAATATTGCTCGCCGTTTTCCAGCAGCTCGACGCGGTTATTGCCCTGCCAGCCATAGTCGACATCCACGTGGCCGGGTTCGCGGATCGGCGGGGTGAGGGCGATCGGTTCCACGGCGGATTTTTCCAGCGGCGCGCTGCTCATAGTTCGATCTCCACGGACAGCGGTACGTGATCAGACAGGTGTGACCAGGGTCGGTTGGCGAGCACCTTGGGTTGGCTGGCCTTGAGGTTGCGCACGTAGATCCGGTCCAGCCGCAGCGCCGGCCAGCGCGCCGGAAAACTGCGCGCCGGTTTGCCCTGATGTTCGGCAAACACTTCGTGCAGGCCACAAGGTTTGAGCAGTGAATCGGCGCGCTGGCGCCAGTCGTTGAAGTCGCCGGCGACGATGACCGGAGCATCGCTCGGCAGGTCGGCCAGGCACTTTCGAAGCAGTTTCAGCTGTGCGTTGCGATGATTTTCACGCAGCCCCAGATGAACGCAGATCGCATGCAGTTCCCGATCGTCTCCCGGCAGGCGCAACACGCAGTGCAGCAGTCCCCGGTTCTCATGACCACTGATGGAAACGTCGAGGTTGTCGTGGCGCACGATCTGGAATTTCGACAGCAGGGCGTTGCCGTGATCACCCTCCGGGTACACCGCGTTGCGTCCGTAGGCGAACTGCGGCCACAGGCTGTCGGCAAGGAATTCGTATTGCGGTACCGTCGGCCAATTGTTGTAGCGCTTGGGATGGTGTTCGTGGGTGCCGTGCACTTCCTGCAGGAACACCACGTCGGCGGACACGCTGCGGACCGCTTCGCGCAACTCGGGGAGGATGAAGCGGCGGTTCAGAGGGGTGAAGCCCTTGTGGGTGTTGACCGTCAGCACGGTAAAGCGGCGCACCGTGGTGCTGACGGTCGCCTGTTCGTCGGTTACGCCAACCGGCTCGGGCATGCTCATGACGGCATGCCCGCAGGGGTGTGGCGCTGTTCGCGCCAAGGGGCAGGGGCCCCCTTTGAGTCATCGATGCGAATCGCCGTCATGCCGCCCTCCTGTCGAAAGTCCTCGTACCGCCTCTGTCTGTTGGTGACTGCGGGCGGTTCGAGAAAGTTTCGGCGGGACTACGGACGGTCGGTATTCGCCGGATCAGTGGCCGGCAATGACGCGAGCAGAGCCTTCAGCGGGTTCGGCATACACCGGGCCCAGTCGGTCGAGGCGACCGCTCAACGCTGTCAGTGCCAATGCCACCAGCACCACCAGTCCGCCGATCCATGCGGTGTGGATCAGGCCGATGTGCTCGACAATCAACCCGCCACCCCAGGCACCACCGGCAATCCCGAGGTTAAACGCCGCAATGTTCAGCCCCGACGCCACATCGACGGCCTGCGGCGTGTGATGTTCTGCCTGACGCACCACATACACCTGCAAGCCCGGCACGTTGCCGAAGGCGACCGCGCCCCAGACCAGTACGGTGGCCAGCGCCAACCAGGGATTGCCGGCGGTGAAAGTGAGCACGAACAGCACGGCGGCGAGCAGGGCGAAGATGATTTTCAAGGCGCTGATCGGTCCGCGTTTGTCCGCCAGTTTGCCACCCCAGATATTGCCGACAGCCACCGACACGCCGTACACCAGCAGCACCAGGCTGACCGTACCGGCGCTGAAGCCTGAGATGTCCTGAAGAATCGGCGCCAGGTAAGTGAAGGCGATGAACGAGCCGCCATAACCGATGGCGGTCATGGCGTAGACCAGCAGCAGGCGCGGTTGCTTGAGCACCTGCAACTGTTGCAGCAGCGAAGCCGGTTTGCTGTGGGCGATGTTTTTCGGCACATACAGCAAACTGCCGATAAACGCGATGACACCCAGCGCCGACACGGCGAGGAAGGTTTCACGCCAGCCGAAATGCTGACCGATGAACGTGCCGAGCGGCACGCCGGTGACCAATGCCACGGTCAGGCCAGTGAACATGATCGCAATCGCGCTGGCGGCTTTTTCCTTGGGCACCAGGCTGGTGGCGATGGTCGAGCCGATGGAGAAGAACACGCCGTGGGCGAGGCCAGTGACGATCCGCGCCAGCACCAGCGACTCATAACTTGGCGCCAGCCAGGCCAGCAGGTTGCCGAGGGTAAACAGCACCATCAGCGACAGCAGCAACAGTTTGCGCGGGACTTTGCCGGTGAGCGCGGTCAGCACCGGCGCGCCGATGGCCACGCCCAGGGCGTAGAGACTCACCAGCAGGCCGGCGGACGGCAGACTGACGCCGAGATCGGCGCCGATGGTGGGAAGCAGGCCAACGATGACGAACTCGGTCGTCCCGATGGCAAATGCGCTGAGCGTCAGCGCGAGCAAGGCAATGGGCATGACAGCACTCCGGTTGAGGATTGAATGGAGCGCAGTGTCGGGGTTTGCCGGGAGTGGAAAAATACAGGGATGGGCATTTGATATTTGACCTGGGGGCAAAGATCAAACGCTGGCCTCAAGGCGTTCTCAAGCTCAATGTCGAATCAGTTTGTTGCGCACCTGTTCCATGGAAAGCTGATCCAGCTCCAGCCAGACCTGCTGCTTGCCGGCGACTTCGGCGGCCACCGGCAAACCGTCGCGATACACCAGCCGATTGCTCGCCAGTGCCGGAACTTTCGCCCCCGGCAACAAGGTTCCGGCGAGATTCAGCGGATCCACGCCGCACACCGCGATCAGGCCGCCGTCAGGAGGGCGACGGCGCACTTCGCGCAGCAGAGGAATTGCCTCGGGCAGGGCGAATTGTTCGCCGGCGAGGCCACTGACAAACCGCCCGCCACGAATCTCGCCCCGGGCCTCCAGCCGGTGGAACGTGCGCAGCAGTTCGCGCCAGCTCGGCAGCCAGTCGGCTTCGCGTTCCAACAGGCGCCAGAACACCACGCCGTAACGGCGCAACAGAGTCATGGCGATGTGTTCGAGGGTTTCGGGCGACGCTGTCTGGCTGTTCTCCACAACCGGCCCACGACGCAACAACGCCCAGCGCCCGGCATCGTCCATGCCACCGACAAAGGCTCCGCGCCCGCGCCGACTGCTGCGTTGCTGGCGCTTGCTCGCCGGAGTGATCAGCGCTCGCAACCCGGCAAAGCTGTCGGCATTCACCAGACCGGCGCCGACCAGTTCCTGCAAGGCGATTTCCAGTTCCGTGCGCAGCAGGTGCGCTTCATGAATCAGCTCATCGAAAAACAGCGCACCGTGCTGGCTGAGGGCTTCGAAGACTTTCTGTGTCTTGGGTGACAGTTCGCTGACCGGTGTCTGCTCGGCCAGTGCGCTCCACAACCCGACCTGAGTGCGCGGCAACAGCACAACGGGTGTACTGCGCAGCGCCGTGCCGCTGGTTTTCTGCCGGGCGCTGAGGCGTGTCCACACCAGTTTGCCGCTGCGGCACAAATCGTCCAGCCAGCCCGGGGAATAGTCCTTGAGCCGCGCCGGAAGAATGTCGCTGTCCCACGCCGAAGCGGCTGCCGGATAGCCTTCGAACTGTCCGACAATCGCCGGCAATACGGCGCTGCCCTGACCACGGGTGGACGGGGACAGGTGCTGCCAGTCGAACAGGAAACGCATGAAATCCTGCAACGCCACCGGTTCGATTTCCCGGCGCAGGCGCTTCACCGTGTAGCGATGAATTCGCGCGAGCAGATGCCGTTCGCACCATTCTTCAATGGTCAGACCTGGCGTGAACCGCCCGCGCAGTACATAGCCTTCGCGTTCCAGTCGGGCGAGGGCTTGATGGACGTGAGCGGGTGGCAATGACAGCGGCTGGGCTATGGCCTCCAATGGCAGCGGGCCGAATGCACTCAGCCGTGCGCGGATGACTTCCACCAAGGCATCCTCGGCGGCCCAGACCTCATCGAAGCCGGGTAGCGCTGGCAGGGCCGAAGTGGCCTGTGGATAAAGTGCTTGAAGACAGGTCAGACGTTCTCTTGCCAGCCACAGTGAATGGTCGGGATTGATCTGCAATCGGCAGGTTCGCCCTGTCTCGGCCAAGGCATTCAGCCAATCGCGCCAATGCGGATTGGCTTCGGCTTCACGGTCGCTGATGCAGGCCAGGCTCATCAGCGCTTCGTGCATTTCATCGGCGCTGTTCGGCGTCGGCCAGGCTTCTTCGCGCACAGCGTTGATCGCATCGGCGTCCAGCGCGCCGAGGTCATCGGTGGATTGCGGATCGCTCCAGCGGCGGTTGAGCACAGCCTGGGTGCGACGCTCTTCCAGCGGTGCGTCGTCGAGAAACGTGTAGGGGCGGGCGCTGAGGATTTCCGCCGCCAGCGGCGAGGGCGCCGGAAGGTCACGGGCAATCAGGCGCACTTCGCCGCACTCCATGCGCCGAAGCAATTGCAGCCAGCCCTCGCTGTCCATCGCCTCGTGCAGGCAATCGTCGAGGGTCTGTTCCACCAGCGGATGCTCGGGAATTTCCCGTTCGCCGGCGAGGTTTTCCAGGCACGCGATCTGGTCCGGAAACACGCTGGCGATCAGGTCTTCACTTTTCATCCGCTGCAACTGTGGCGCGACTTTTCGCCCGCCGGTAAAACGGGGCAGGGCCAGCGCCACCCCGGCGTTCCAGCGCCAGCGCACACCGAACAGCGGCGCATCCAGCACCGCTTGAATCAGGATGTGCTCGGCGCTGTTGCTGTGCAGGTAACGCCAGACGTCGTCGAGTTCGAAACTGTGGCTGGTGGACAGCGACAGCACGATCGCGTCTTCGCTGGCGGCGGCCTGCAATTCGAAATTGAAAGTGCGGCAGAAGCGCTTGCGCAGGGCCAGGCCCCAGGCGCGGTTGATCCGACTGCCGAATGGCGAATGAATGATCAGTTGGGTGCCGCCGGACTCGTCGAAAAAGCGCTCCATCAGCAGCGTGTTCTGGGACGGCAGGGCGCCGAGAGCAAGGCGGGCTCGGGCCAGATAATCCACAAGCTGTTCGGCGCTGGCCAGATTCAGTCCCAGGGTCGCGGTCAGCCAGTCGAGGGCCGGTTGCAGATCGCCGGGGCTGGCGCTGAGCAATTGATCGAGCTGCGCCTGCAGGCGTGCCACGGCCATCGACAATTCGGCGCTGCGACCGGGCGCCTCGCCGAGCCAGAACGGAATGGTCGGCGGCAGGCCCCGAGCATCCTCGACCCGCACCTTGCCGGTTTCCACCCGCAGGATTCGGTAGGAGGTGTTGCCGAGCTGGAACACATCGCCGGCAATGCTTTCCACGGCGAAGTCTTCGTTGACGCTGCCGATGTTCAGGCCCTGGGGTTCCAGCAGCACGCTGTAGTCGGCGTTGTCCGGGATGGTGCCGCCGCTGGTCACGGCCGTCAGCCGTGCGCCGCGTCGTCCGCGCAGAGTGCGGCTCACGGCGTCGCGATGCAGGTAGGCGCTGCGGATGCCCTGACGACCGTTGTAGCCCTCGGCGAGCATGGTCAGCAGTGCCTGATAATGTTTTTCGTCGAGGCGGGCGTAGGGCTCGGCCCGACGGAACAGCGCGAGCAAATCAACTTCAGTCCATTCCTGACAACTGACCTCGGCGATGATCTGCTGCGCCAGCACATCCAGCGGCGCTTCGGGAATGTGCAGGGTGTCGAGTTCGCCCCGGCGTACGCAGTCGAGCAGGGCGGCGCATTCGATCAAATCGTCGCGGGTGGTGGCAAACAAGCGTCCCTTGGGGGTGCCGCCGACCTGGTGTCCGGAGCGGCCGACCCGTTGCAGAAAACCGGCAATCGAACGCGGCGAGGCGATCTGGCATACGAGGTCGACTTCGCCGATATCGATCCCCAGTTCCAGTGAGGCGGTGGCGATCAGCACTTGCAACTCGCCACGCTTGAGCCGCTGCTCGGCGTCGAGGCGAAATTCCTTGGCCAGACTGCCGTGGTGCGCTGCCACCGCATGCTTGCCGAGGCGTTCGCTGAGGTGGCGGCTCAAGCGTTCGGCCAGGCGCCGGGTGTTGACGAAAATCAGCGTGGTGCGGTGTTCTCGGGCCAACACGGCGAGGCGGTCGTAGACCAACTCCCAGACGTCATTGGCCATCACGGCTGACAACGGCACCGGCGGCACTTCGATGCCCAGATCCCGTGGGCGCGCGTGGCCGATGTCGATGATTTCGCACGGGCGATCATGGCCGACCAGAAAGCGTGCGACGGCATCGATCGGTTTCTGCGTGGCCGACAGGCCGATGCGGGTCAGCGGTTCCGAGCACAACGCCTGTAATCGTTCGAGGCTCAAGGCCAGGTGGCTGCCACGTTTGCCGGCGGCGATGGCGTGGATTTCGTCGACGATCACCGTGCGCGTGGTGCCGAGCATTTTGCGTCCGGACTCGGAACCGAGCAGCACGTAGAGCGATTCCGGGGTGGTCACCAGAATGTGCGGCGCGCTCTTGCGCATGGCGGCACGGTCTTTTTGCGGGGTGTCGCCGGTGCGTACGGCGGTGGTGATTTCCAGTGGCGGCAGGTCCATTTGCCGTAACTGGTCGGTTATCCCGGCCAGAGGATTCTGCAGGTTGATGCGGATATCGTTGGACAACGCCTTGAGCGGCGAAACGTAGACCACCAGGGTTTCGTCCGGCAGGCCGCCCGCGGTTTCCAGGCCTCGGTGGACCAGATCGTCCAACACGGCGAGGAATGCGGTGAGGGTCTTGCCGGAGCCGGTGGGCGCGGCGATCAGCGTCGAGCGGCGCTGGCGGATCAACGGCCATGCGCGGGCCTGGGCGGCGGTGACCGTCGCGAATGTGCGGCTGAACCAGGCGCTGACAGCGGGGTGGAAGCCTGCCAGGGCCGCGTCCTTGGGGAGGGGCAGATTCATGTCTGCAGTTATGCGGGTGGGCGGGCGAAGTTGCAAGTACCGCTGGGGATCTACACTTTACGGGTGACGGTTGCGCACTAAACCCGCAAAATGCAACGATTCCGGCAATTATCGACGACGGTGCCACGAGCATCGTCGCTAAAGCCATCGTTCCAATCAGACTGGGCCTGCTGACTCTATGCGAATGCGCCTTATGTTACTGGGCGGCGGAAATGCCCTTGGGCAGGCGCTGATTCGCCTCGGTGCGGAGGAAGACATCGGTTTCCTCGCCCCCCGCCCGCCCGAAGACGGCTGGGATGCCGCGAGCCTGACACAACTGCTCGACGACACCCGTCCCGATGCGTTGATCAACCTTGCCTACTATTTCGACTGGTTCCAGGCCGAGACCGTCAGCGAAAGCCGTCTGTCGGGCCAGGAACGCGCCATCGAGCGTCTGGCTGAACTGTGCCAGCACCACAACATCGTGCTGGTGCAACCATCCAGCTACCGGGTATTCGACGGTTCCCGTGCCACCGCCTACAGCGAAAAGGACGAGCCAGTGCCGTTGGGCCTGCGTGGTCAGGCGCTGTGGCGAATCGAGCAGAGCGTGCGGGCCACGTGCCCGCAACACGTGCTGCTGCGTTTCGGCTGGTTGTTGGATGACAGCCCGGAAGGCATCCTTGGCCGCTTCCTCGCTCGTGCTGAAAAGCCGGACGAATTGCTGCTGGCCGACGACCGTCGCGGCAATCCGACCCCGGTCGACGATGCGGCCCGGGTGATCATCTCGGTACTCAAACAACTCGATTGCGCCGCGCCGCTGTGGGGCACTTATCACTACGCCGGCCACGAGGCGACCACGCCGCTGGCGCTGGGTCAGGCGATTCTCACCGAGGCGCGCAGCCTGCATCCGCTGGCGATTGAAGAGCCGACCGCCCAGGCCCACGCCGCGCGTGAGGATGCCGCTGAAGAACCGCAACATGCGGTGCTGGCCTGCAAGAAAATTCTGCACACTTTCGGGATCAAGCCGCGCGCCTGGCGTGCCGCGCTCCCGGGCTTACTGGATAGGTTTTATCGTCATGGCTGAAGGCCCTGTTTTAATCACTGGCGGCGCCGGTTTCATCGGTTCGCACCTGACAGACGCGTTGCTCGCCAACGGCCATTCGGTACGGATCCTCGATGACCTGTCGACCGGCAAACGCAGCAACCTGCCGCTGGACAATCCCAAGGTCGAACTGATCGTCGGCGACGTCGCCGATGCCGCTCTGGTCGCCCAGGCGATGCTGGGTTGCAGCGCGGTCGCGCACCTGGCCGCCGTGGCGTCGGTGCAGGCGTCGGTGGATGATCCGGTGAAGACTCACCAGAGCAATTTCATCGGCACGCTCAATGTCTGCGAAGCCATGCGCGAAGCCGGAGTGAAGCGCGTGCTGTTCGCCTCCAGCGCCGCGGTCTACGGCAACAACGGCGAGGGCGAGTCGATCGACGAAGACACGCCGAAAGCGCCATTGACGCCGTATGCATCGGACAAACTGGCCGGCGAGCAGTACTTCGATTTCTATCGTCGCCAGCACGGTCTGGAGCCGGTGATCTTTCGCTTCTTCAACATTTTCGGCCCGCGTCAGGATCCGTCCTCGCCGTACTCCGGCGTGATCAGCATCTTCAGTGAGCGTGCGCAGAAAGGCCTGCCGATCACCGTGTTCGGCGATGGCGAGCAGACCCGGGATTTCATGTACGTCGAAGATCTGGTCGACGTGCTGGTGCAGGCCCTGGAAAAACCTGAAGCGCAAGTCGGCGCGGTGAACGTCGGCTGGAACCAGGCGACCAATCTCAAGCAGATGCTGGCCGCGCTGGAAACTGTGGTCGGTGAGCTGCCGCCGGTCAGCTACGGCCCGGCGCGCTCCGGTGACATCCGTCATTCGCGGGCCAACAACGGTCGATTGCTTGAGCGCTTCAAGTGCCCTGCGCAAACGCCGATGAGCGTTGGTCTGGCCCGTTTGCTTGGGCGCGGTTGAAAAAGCCCCTCACCCTAACCCTCTCCCAGTGGGAGAGGGGACTGACCGAGGTGGATGTTCGAGATACGCCGACGTGAAAGTCCGAGTCGATCTCAGATTTCGAGCAACATACAAATTGGCTCTCTTTCCCCTCTCCCCCTTGGGGCGGTCCGACGTTTCGGGAGGGCTGGGGTGAGGGGGAGCGATCGCAAGCACACAACCTATCTCAAGCAGACATGAAAAAGGCGCCTTTTGACAGGCGCCTTTTTCACGGCCGGAAATCCGATTTCAAACACATTTCCTGTAGCGAGGGAGCTTGCTCCCCGGTCGATTGCGTAACATCGCCGTCAGTTCTGAGTCTGCCCGCCACCAAGCCTCATTCACCACCACGTGAACGTTCTTTGATTGCTCGCTTAGAACTTGTAGCCCAGACCGACCATGTACACAAATGGATCGACATCAACATTCACTTTTGCGCGAGTGCCCGGCGCTACGGCGTTGTTCTCGACGGTGGCTCGGGTGTCGATGTCGATGTAGCGCACCTGGGCGTTGAGCATGATGTTGTCGGTCAGCATGTAGTCGGCACCGACCTGCCAGGCCAGGCCCCAGGAGTTTTTCGCCTTGAAGTTGCTGAAGCCGTTGGACTGGGCTTCGCTGCCGACGTGCTCGTCGTAGATCCAGGTGTAGTTGATGCCGCCGCCGATGTACGGCTGGAACGCCGACTTCGCATCCAGCGGGTAGTACACGACGCTCAGGGTTGGCGGCAGGTGTTTCAGGGTGCCGAGCTTGCCGTTGGCGGCTGGCAGTGCGGTGCCCTTGAGCTTCACGTCATGCTCGAACGGCGAGGCGGCCAACAGCTCGATACCGATGTTGTTGGTCAGCATGTAGGCGAAGTTCAGGCCCAGTTGGGTGTCGCTGCTCATGGTCGCCTTGCCGCCCAGGTTGGTGCCGCTCAGCGGACCCTGATCGACCTTGACGCTGGAGCTGTCGGCCTTCGGGTTGACGGTGATCGCACCGGCACGAACGATGATGTCGCCGGCTTCGTGGGCGTGGGCGAGCGGGGCTGCGAGCGCGAGGGCAAACAGCGAAGCGCTGAGCAAGGACTTGTTCATGGAAGCTCCCAAAGGACGTTAAAAATGTTTGATGCCCTATGGTACGAATCCGTCTGATACGGTCTTTTGACTCAGCTCAATGAAACAGTGATGGGTGTTTTTTTTGTAGAACCTTTGCTCGCGAAGCCGATTGGGCGGGCTATAACTGATTGCCGGATTTACTCCGGCAGTTCGTAGACGTAAATCTTGTCTGCGTCCATCTGATACCCGGCATCGGCCAGTTCGCTGGTGGACGCCTTGACCTGCAACGGCCCCTCGACCCAGTACGGCTGATACAGTTCGTCGAGTTTCACGCCGACCGCGCTTTTCACATGCACGATCTGGTTCGACGGCGGTGGCGGCACGTGGATGCAGGCGCCGAAATACGGCACCAGCAGGAAGTCCGTGGTGCGGCCTTCCTCGCTGACTTCCAGCGGCACGATGTAGCCCGGCAGGCGAATGTTCTGACCGTCGAGGCTTTGCACCACCGGCGCGTTGGGCATGTCTTGCTTGGCGGCTGGCGCGGATTCGGCCGACAGCGCGTCGCTCATCTTCGACAAGTCATGCAGCGGCGTCATGTTCGGCACTTCGGGCGCCGCGTCCGGCGGGATCATCTCCGACCAGGTCAGGTCTTTCGGTGCCGCCGCCCAGACGGGCAGGGCGACCAGCAACAGCAGCGCAAGGACAGCGCGGGGCATGGTGAACATCCTCATAAACGGATCGACAGGCCATCGGCCAATGATTGGCGATACGCGCGCCAGGCCGGCACGCTGCCCATCAGCAGCGCGGCAGCCAGAATGCCACCGAGCAGCGTCCATTCATACTCGCTTGGCCATGCCAGCGGCAGATACAAGCCGTAATTGGCCTGCACATAACCCTGTGCCGCGGCGATGCCGATGTACAGCAACGCCAGTCCGGCGATCACCCCGGTCAGTGCCAGAGCAAACGCCTCCAGCACCAGCAGGCTCGCGATGTGCCACGGTCGCGCGCCCACCGAACGCAGGATCGCCATTTCGCGGCGACGCTCGTTGAGGCTGGTGAGAATCGCGGTGAGCATGCCGATCAGCCCGGTCAGCACCACGAACAGCGAGACCACGAACAGCGCTTTTTCGGCGGTGCTCATCAGGCTCCACAACTCTTGCAAGGCCACGCCCGGCAGGATCGCCAGCATCGGCTCGCCACGGAATTCGTTGATTTCCCGTTGCAGCGCGAAGGTCGAGATCTTGCTGTTGAGGCCGAGCATGAACGCGGTGATCGCTTGCGGCGTCAGGTCCATGTTGCGTGCCTGATCGGCGCTGATCCGCCCGTTGCCACGGGCCGGCACCCCGTTGTGCCAGTCGATGTGGATCGCCTCCATGCCGCCGAGGCTGATGTGCAGCGTGCGGTCCACCGGCGTGCCGGTGCGCTTGAGAATGCCGACCACGGTGAACGGTTTGTCGTCGTGCTTGACCAGACTGATCGCCGCCACGCCGTGGGCCAGTACCAGTTTGTCGCCGAGCTTGTAATGCAGGGCCTCGGCCACTTCGGCACCGAGCACTACTTCGAACGGATCGGTAGCGAAGGCGCGGCCGTCGGCCAGTTCCAGATGCTGCTGGCGGCCATATTGGTAGTGCTCGAAATAGGTTTCGGTGGTGCCCATCACCCGGTAGCCGCGATGTGAATCGCCGAGGGACATCGGGATCGCCCACTTCACCTTCGGGTTGCTGGCGAAGTGTTCGAAGCTGTCCCAGCGGATGTTGTTGGTGGCGTTGCCGATGCGGAACACCGAATACAGCAGCAGGTTCACCGAACCTGAACGGGCGCCGACGATCAGGTCGGTGCCGCTGATGGTGCTGGCGAAACTGGCCTTGGCTTCGGTGCGCACCCGCTCCACTGCCAGCAGCAGGCAGACGGAGAGGGCGATGGCGAAAGCGGTGAGCAGGGCGGTGAAGCGGCGGTTGGCGAGGCTGGCCATGGCCAGACGGAACAGATACATCTCAGACCTCGGCAGACGTGGCGGCGCGATTGAGTTCGGCCAGGGACAGGTGACGGTCGAACAGCGGCGCCAGGCTCTGGTCGTGGCTGACGAACAACAGGCTCGACCCGGCCTCACGGCACTCGGCGAACAACAGGCGAATGAAGTTTTCCCGGGCGTCGAAATCCAGCGCCGAGGTCGGCTCGTCTGCGATCACCAGTTCCGGCTGACCGATCAGTGCACGTGCAGCGGCAACCCGTTGCTGTTGACCGATCGACAGCGAGTCGGCGCGACGCCCAAGAATGCTTTCATCCTTCAAGCCCAAGTGAGCAAGCAACGTGGCCGCTGCTTGATCCACGCTGCCGTGACGTTGCTTCGCGCGCTCGGCACGCAGTTTTGAGAAGTGGCACGGCAGCTCGACGTTCTCGCGCACCGAGAGAAACGGCAGCAGGTTGAACTGCTGAAAGATGTAGCCAGTGTGATCGACGCGAAAGCGATCGCGAGCGCCGGCACCCAGCTCGGTCAGCTCCTGGCCGAGCAGACGAATGCTGCCGCGACCGGGCTTCTGCACCCCGCCCAGCAGGCCGAGCAGGGTGGTCTTGCCGCTGCCGCTGGGGCCCTTGAGGAACAGGGTTTCACCCGGTTCCAGACGAAACGCCGGGATGTCCAGCAGCGGCGGGTGACCGGGCCAGTTGAAGCCCAGGTCGGACAGTTCGATGAGTGCTTGGGTCATGGTGCCGGTTCGTGATCAGAATTTCAGGGCGGCGGATTTGGCCGTCACTTCCGTGCCTTGCTGGCCGTTCGGGCTGATCAGTTGTACCTGAATTTTCTGGGTGGCCGGGAAGGTATTGAAAATGTTCGCCAGATCCAGGGTGTTCAAGGCGCCCGGTGCTGCGCAGGTGAACTGATAGTGAGCGTGGATTTCGCTGTGATCGTGGTGATGCGCTTCGCCGCCCTTGGCGTCTTCGTCGTGATCATCGTCGTCGTGATCGTCGGCATCCGGCTTGTCACCGAACAGCGGGCTTTCCAGCTTCTGACTGACGACTTTGCAACCGGCAGCGGCCGGCAGGCTGAACAGCGCCAATGGTTTTTCAAGTTGTGCACGGGCGGCAGCGACCTTGGCCTTGTCGGCATCGCTGGTGGCGACGTGTTCGAAACCGACGAGGTTCATCGCCGGGCTTTCCAGCTCCAGCTCCAGGGTCTGGCCGTCGAGCGCAGCGTTCAGACGACCGACGCCATGCTCGTGGGCGCCGAGGCTGCCATGTTCGTGGTCATGATCGTGCTCATCGGCGGCCTGGGCGATGGCCAGCGGCAACAGGGCAAACGGCAAAGCGAGCAGCAGACGACGCATGGCGAACTCCGGGAAGTAAAGTGAAGAGTTTGTTATGTAATCTTATAACGAAAGTGCGCAGAGTTTGCCCGCCTGAAACGCTTTGCGCAAGGCATGACTGAGCACCGTCCGGGATGTTCCGGAGCGGTGCGTAGATTGAATGTCACGATTGTTGAATCAGAATCCGGCGCCGGGATAGTCGAACCAGTAGCCTCCCGTCAGCACATGGCGGATCAGACTTTCGTCGAGCAGATTCGGAGCATCGCGAGTGAAGCGCTGGCGCCAGGCTGGAAGCCACCAGTAGTTGATCGCCGTGCCGCGCGGAAGTACCACCACCTTCATGACCTCCGGATCTATTCTGTGCTCTGAGTAAAGTTGATGGCTGCGATCCATGAAGCCCATGTACTGACTGATCGGCAACTGAAACATCAACGCCGTAGTGAAGATTTTTTCACTTTCACTGAACGCGGGATTCTGCAGTATCTGTAACGCTTCACAGGCGTACGGCATTGGTTGACCGGCAACTTTTTGGCCTTCGGGAGTAGAAAGTATGTCGAAGCGGTCATCCATATCCCGCCATCCGATACGCCTATTACTTTCAAAGTAATTGTGAACGATGGCGGTCAACGGCCCTGGTGCTGCGCCTTCGGAGGTGCAGGCTGAGAGGTCGGCAGGCGACCAGAAGCGCCATGCCACAACGAGCAGGAGTGAAGCAGCCAGGATTATCCAGAGTCGTTTCATTGTGGTTTGCTGTACTTGTAACGTCGGAAGATGGTGAAGTCGTGGTCACTGCGAGCAGCATTACCCGATGCGATTCGAAAACCTGCGTCATTGACTTCGATTTTGTCCCAGCCTGCTGAAATGCAGACACCTTGAGTCAGAACAAATCCGACGTGACCGCTGGCATCAGTGTAATTGACAGCATACGCACCAACGTCTCCGGGTAGGGGGGATTTCTCTGCGTTCCAACTATTGAGCAGCCGGGTCTCATCTGCCCATTCCCCTGCGGTTGGCGGGCTCACTTTGGAGTAGCCCGGGATGTATTTTGAAGAGCCATGTTCGATCATCGCCACGTTGACACCGATGGCAGTCAATACGTCATAGACGAACACATTGCACTTGTTTGATTCCGCCCTGAACTCCACGCTTTTCTTAAGCGTTGGATGCGGTAAAGAATGTTTGACTTTGTTGCCGGCCCATTCAGTCGAACCTCGGTGTGATAGCGCCTCCATCAGTATGCGGCGCGGCATGTCCTGGATGACCACCTTTACGGTGCGGGTTTCATCCCTCCGTTTGACGCCATACTCGACCTCGTAGAATGTGTCGTTAGAGACTTTGCCGCTGGTGGATAGAGGCACTTTTACCCAAGGTGATACTGCAACTATCGACAGCGATTTACCTGAATTCAGCGTGGCTGTATGCATTGCCTTTTTTGCGCCGGAGTTACCAACAATTTGAACGGTGACTTCATAGCTGTCACTGCTTTTTATCGACGGTAATTTCTGGGCGTCCGAGCGAGTAATAGCGGTTTGAGTCTTGTCCGAAACGAGCGAGTAGATGCGGGGTTTGTCATCGTTTTGAACGATGTTGTCATCAATGACAAGTCCGTCGATCAGCAACTGAAACTTCACGCCTTTTGGCGGCTGCATCAGAAAGTCTTTAAAGACGAGTTTGATTTCCGACTTCATGGCAAGTCCTGATTCAGGGATTCTTCATAAGCGTAAAACGTCCACTCGGACTCTTCACCGACCAACAGAGTGTCGTAATCCGAATGGCTTTCCACAGGGTGTTCGCAGCCTTCGCCTGTTGCATTACAGGTGATGTCTTGCAGGACGGCTGTTTTTTTCTTGTCTTTGAGTCTGTAGGCAAGTCCTGGTTTCTGGGAGTCGTCCAGGCGTTCGATGATGACTTGCAGATAGCGATGTGAAGTCGGGGCGGTAATCGAAGGGCCCATATCGATGGGAGCTGGACGGCCAATGCCGGCGAAGCCGCTGTGTTGCTGAGTGAGCAGTTTGTTGGCCATGGGCGGGCAGCCGCAGGCGATATAGTCACCCTCCAGTGCAGCTGGGCCGGCGGGCAGGATCAGAGTTCTTTCGCCAACGGCGACAATCGGTCCTTGGCCAGCACTGCACGCCGGGCAACTGGCAAGCTGCCCGATCGAGGCGATGATTTTGCCTTCGATACGCAGGTTTTCGTTTCCTTCGAGAATCACGCCACCTGTAGAGGTGGGGCCTCCCTTCGACGCCAGTTTTCTTCCTGAAGACATGGGGTTCCTTCCCATGAAAAAAAGAAGAAATGTAGCCGATAAGGCAAGCGTCGCCAGCTTCTGACACTTGGCGTTACACAAGTCCCATGGGAGCATGCAGGTCAGAAATGTGCGGGAGCGAAGTTATGTTGCGGATACGCGGAACCGTCGGTGAGTTGCCGGTGGATTTGACCCTGGAACTGGATGAAAGCGACTGGGCGCGGCTCGGTTCGCAGTTTGGCGTGCAGGTGCAAACGGCCCAGCCGCTGACTGCAGCAGCGGCGCCGGTGGCGAAACCGATGAATCAGGATGAGGCGTTGTGGCAGGTCGCCAGGGATTTGCTGCGCAAGGCCGGGCAACTCAGCGGGCCGGAGTTGCTGGATCAGCTTGAAGGGTTGACCGGTAGCGCGGCGGCGGGCAAACGCTTGCTGGTGCGCCTGCGGCATTCGTCGGATGTGAAAGTGGTGAGCGGCGGGGATACGCCGCTCTACAGCTGGATCGAGTAAGCGCTTAGTACAGCGCGGCAAACACCTTGCGCCGGTAAGCGGTCACCAGCGGGTGGTCGTTGCCCAGCAGTTCGAACACTTGCAGCAAGGTCTTGTGCGGCAGACCTTCGCCATAGCTGCGGTTGCGGATGAACAGCTTGAGCAGTGCGTCCAGCGCCGCTTCGTATTGCTGACGGGCCAGTTGCTGGATCGCCAGTTGATACACCGCTTCATCGTCCTGCGGGTTCTGCGCCAGACGGCTTTTCAGGTCGGCGGCGTCCGGCAGGTCACGGGCCAGACCGAGGAACTTGATCTGCGCCTTGGCACCGGCCAATGCAGCCTTGTGTTCGTCGCTCTTGACTGCGTCGAGCACGGTTTGCGCTTCGCCCAGTTCACCGCGTTCGGTCATGCAGCGGGCATACAGGATCAGCGCCTTGGCGTTGGTGTTGTCTTCATTGAGCATCACCACCAGCGCCGCTTCGGCATCGGCGTAACGGCCTTCATCGAACAGCGCCTGAGCCTGTTCGAATGGATCGGCGGCGGCCGGTGGCGGCATCTTCACATGCGGTTCGAGCAGGGCGCGCACGGCGGATTCCGGCTGGGCCCCGGCGAAGCCGTCCACCGGTTGACCGTCTTTGAACAGCACCACGGTCGGCAGGCTGCGAATACCGAAGCGGGCGACGATGTCCTGCTCCACGTCGCAGTCGACCTTGGCCAGCAGCAACTCGCCCTGATAGCTCTCGGCGATCCCTTGCAGCATCGGCATCAGCGCCTTGCACGGCGCACACCATTCGGCCCAGAAATCCACCAGCACCGGTTTTTGAAAGGAAGCCTCGATCACCGACTGGTCGAAGTCGGCCGTCGTGGCGTCGAAGATGTACGGCGTTTGCTGACTCATGGGGTATCTCGTAAAAGCGTGAATGGGGCAACTATACGGTCAGGCGCGGGCCGCGTGGTAGAGGCTGACATGGCGAAACTCTTCGGGCTCGGCCAGATCCGGCAGGGTCATGGCTTCGAGCATTTCAATCCGCCGGTACAGCGGATGACGGAAATCCCTGACCCGCGAATCCGCCACCAGCGCTTCGCGACCGCGACTGAGAAACGCGTCGAGCAGCGGCAGGTTCTCGCGGTCGTACAAAACGTCGGCGACCAGGATCAGATCGAAGCGATCCGCCTCGGCGAAGAAGTCCGTGGAATAGCTCATCTGCACATCATTGAGTTCGGCGTTGGCCCGGCACGCGGCAATCGCCAGCGGATCGAGGTCGCAGGCCACCACTTCCAGCGCGCCGGCCTTCACGGCGGCAATCCCGGCGATCCCGGAACCGGCGCCGAAATCCAGTACGCGTTTACCACGGACCCACTCGGGGAATTCCGCCAGATAGCGTGCCACGGCCAGGCCGCTGGCCCAGCAGAAACTCCAGTACGGCGGTTCGTGCAGGATTCGCCGGGTTTCGTCCGGGCTGAATTCCCGGGCCATGTTGTCGCCATCGATCAGCCACAGTTTCAGCTCAGTGTCCGGCAGCGGGCAGGCCACCAGTCGGGCGTCGCCGAGCAGCTCGCCCAGCGCCTGTTGCAGGTCCAGCGGTGCATTCATGGCGCTTTGACAAATTGCAGTTGGCCCAGGGCCTGGGTGGTCGGCTGGCTGATGGTCTGCGACGGCAGGTGCAGGATCAACTGACCGGATTGAGTAGCGCGGCCACGCAGTTCGACCCGCGCTCCCGCCGGGAAGGCATCAGGATTGAATCGCAGGCGAAACGGCAGAACCTGGTTGTTGCCGATCAGGCTGGAGCTGGCGAGCAATTGTTGCGGGCGACCCTTCTCGTCGATCACCAGCAGCGCCAGTTCGACTTCGGCGCCCGCCGGCACGCCTTGCAGGGTGCCGCTCAGTTCCCGTTGATACGCAGGCAGCGGGCCGAGGTCGGCTGCTTCTTTGGCCTTTTTCTGTGCTTGTTGCGGCGCCGGGCCCGGCGTTGGCGGCTGCGGCTTGGGCTTATCGCTGCCACAGGCCACCAGCAGGGCGAAAACACTGAGCAAAACGAGCGGTCGTAGCGACATTGGTGGCTCCGTCAAAATGAAATCCATGGATCAAACGATCATGGCAGTCTGTATACCGCAAAGCCTATGGCTTGTCTTGCCACCGGGATGCGCTACCATGGCCCTCCCTTTTTTTGTTGCCAGCCACCATGCACTGTCCCTTCTGCGGTGCCAACGACACCAAGGTCATCGACTCGCGTCTGGTCGCCGAGGGCGAACAGGTGCGCCGCCGGCGTGAATGCCTGGCCTGCGGCGAACGTTTCACGACGTTCGAGACGGCCGAACTGGTGTTGCCGCGCCTGATCAAAACCGACGGCAGCCGCCAACCGTTCGACGAAGAAAAACTCCGCGCCGGCATGCAACGCGCCCTGGAGAAACGTCCGGTGAGCGTCGAGCGCCTCGAATCCTCGCTGGTCCATATCAAGCACAAGTTGCGCGCCACCGGCGAGCGCGAGGTCAAGTCCCTCGTGGTCGGCGAACTGGTGATGGCCGAGCTGCAAAAGCTCGATGAAGTTGCCTACATCCGTTTCGCTTCCGTGTACCGCCGCTTTCAGGACCTCAACGAGTTCCGCGAAGAGATCGACCGCCTCGCCCGCGAACCGGTGAAAGAATGACCACCGCCGCCGAGCAGGCCATCCTCGACGCCCACTTCATGGCCCGGGCCCTAGAGCTGGCGCGCAAGGGACACTACACGACCCATCCCAATCCACGGGTCGGTTGTGTGATCGTGCGCGACGGGCAGATTGTCGGCGAAGGCTGGCATGAACGTGCCGGCGAACCCCACGCCGAAGTCCACGCCCTGCGCGCCGCCGGTGAACTGGCCCGGGGCGCCACGGCTTACGTGACCCTCGAACCTTGCAGCCACCACGGCCGCACACCGCCGTGCGCCGATGCGCTGGTGAATGCCGGTGTTGGCCGGGTGGTCGCGGCGATGCGTGATCCCAATCCGCAAGTCGCCGGGCGCGGTCTGCAGCGTCTGGCCGATGCCGGTATAGCGACTGAAAGTGGTGTGCTGGAAGCCGAAGCCCGCAAGCTCAATCAAGGTTTCCTGAAGCGCATGGAACACGGCTTGCCGTTCGTGCGGGTGAAGTTGGCCATGAGCCTCGACGGTCGCACGGCGATGGAAAGCGGCGAGAGTCAATGGATCACCGGCCCTGCCGCACGTTCGGCGGTACAGCGTTTGCGCGCCCAGGCCAGCGTGGTGCTGACCGGCGCCGATACGGTGCTGGCCGATGGCGCACGGTTGACCGTTCGCGCCGATGAGCTGGGACTGGATGCCGAGCAGACTGCGCTGGCCCTCAGTCGTCCGCCGTTGCGAGTGCTGATCGACGGACGTCTGCGGGTTCCGCTGGACGCCCCGTTCTTCAAGGCCGGCCCGGCGCTGGTCGCGACCTGCGTGGCCATCGAAGAACAGTACGCCCACGGTCCGGAATGCCTGATCGTGCCGGGCGATGACGGTCAGGTCGATCTGCATCAATTGCTGGTCGAGCTGGCCAACCGTGGCGTCAACGAAGTGCTGGTCGAGGCGGGGCCGCGACTGGCCGGCGCATTTGCCCAGCTCGGCCTGGTCGACGAGTTCGTGATCTTCATCGCCGGCAAGTTCCTCGGCTCTACGGCGCGTCCGCTTCTGGACTGGCCGCTGGCCTATATGAAGGATGCGCCGGAGCTGAAAATCACTGAAATTCGCGCGGTTGGCGATGACTGGCGAGTCACTGCAATCCCTGTCCCATCGGCGAGCGTATAATTCCCGGCCATCGCGTTAGCGCTGGCTTCGTTCTCAAGGAGAACCCCATGTTTACCGGCATCATCGAATCCATCGGCAGTATCCGCGCACTGACCCCAAAGGGCGGTGATGTGCGGGTGCATGTCGAAACCGGCAAGCTCGACCTGAGCGACGTCAAACTCGGCGACAGCATCGCGGTCAACGGCGTGTGCCTGACCGCCGTCGAACTGCCGGGCGACGGCTTTGCCGCCGACGTCAGTCGCGAAACCCTCGACTGCACGGCCATGAATGACCTGAAAAGCGGCAGCCCGGTCAACCTGGAAAAAGCCCTGACCCCGACCACCCGTCTCGGCGGGCATCTGGTCAGCGGTCACGTCGACGGTGTCGGCGAAGTGGTCTCGCGCAGCGACAATGCCCGCGCCGTGGAATTTCGCATCCGCGCGCCGAAGGAGCTGGCCAAGTACATCGCCCACAAAGGCTCGATCACGGTTGATGGCACCAGCCTGACCGTGAACGCGGTCGATGGCGCCGAATTCCTGCTGACGATCATCCCGCACACCTTGAGCGAAACCATCATGGCGTCCTACAAGCCAGGCCGCC
This sequence comes from Pseudomonas sp. SDO52101_S400, assembly GCF_054071635.1. Taxonomy (NCBI): domain Bacteria; kingdom Pseudomonadati; phylum Pseudomonadota; class Gammaproteobacteria; order Pseudomonadales; family Pseudomonadaceae; genus Pseudomonas; species Pseudomonas sp. SDO52101_S400. The sequence continues at coordinate 69,964 of NZ_JBSVWF010000028.1, forward strand.
GGGTGAACCTGGAAGTCGACCTGCTGGCGCGCTATCTGGAGCGTCTGCTGTTGGGCGACAAGGCCGCAGAGCCGACGTCCGGTGGCATCACCGAAAGCTTTCTGGCCGCCAACGGCTACCTCAAATCCTGACTGAAGGGGGTGCCTTGTGGCGCTCAATAGCATCGAAGAACTGGTTGAAGACATCCGCCAAGGCAAGATGGTCATCCTCATGGATGACGAAGACCGCGAGAACGAAGGCGACCTGATCATGGCCGCCGAATGCTGCAAGGCCGAGCACATCAACTTCATGGCCAAGCACGCCCGTGGCCTGATCTGCATGCCGATGAGCCGCGAGCGCTGCGAAACCCTGAAGCTGCCGCTGATGGCGCCACGCAACGGTTCCGGTTTCGGCACCAAGTTCACCGTCTCGATCGAAGCCGCCGAAGGCGTGACCACCGGCATCTCCGCTGCCGACCGCGCACGCACCGTGCAAGCGGCTGCGGCGAAAGACGCGAAAGCCGAAGACATCGTCAGCCCCGGCCACATCTTCCCGCTGATGGCCCAGGCCGGTGGCACCCTGGCCCGCGCCGGTCACACCGAAGCCGCTTGCGACCTGGCGCGCATGGCCGGTTTCGAACCAAGCGGCGTGATCTGCGAAGTGATGAACGACGACGGCACCATGTCCCGTCGCGCCGAGCTGGAAGCCTTTGCGGCCGAGCACAACATCAAGATCGGCACCATCGCCGACCTGATCCACTACCGGATGATCCACGAACGTACCGTTCAGCGGATTGCCGAGCAGCCGCTGGACAGCGAACTGGGCCAATTCAACCTGGTGACCTATCGTGATTCCGTGGAAGGTGACGTGCACATGGCTCTGACCCTGGGCACCGTTTGCGCCGAAGAACCAACCCTGGTTCGCGTGCACAACATGGACCCGCTGCGCGACCTGCTGATGGTCAAGCAACCGGGCCGCTGGAGCCTGCGCGCCGCCATGGCTGCGGTTGCCGAGGCTGGCAGCGGTGTGGTGCTGTTGCTCGGTCATCCGCTCGATGGCGACGTGCTGCTGGCGCACATCCGTGAAACCGGCGATCAGGCGGCGGTGAAAAAACCGACCACCTACAGCATCGTCGGTGCCGGTTCGCAGATCCTGCGGGACCTCGGCGTGCGCAAAATGCGTTTGATGAGTGCACCGATGAAATTTAATGCGATATCCGGTTTCGATCTGGAAGTTGTAGAATACGTGCCCTCCGAATAATGACCGGTTGTTTCCGGACCCGAATTCGCGGCAAATAAATCACTGAGGGACGCGAAACAGACGCGTCCCGGCTCTTTAAGAGATCTGACGAATGACCCTGAAGACCATCGAAGGTACCTTCATCGCCCCTAAAGGCCGCTACGCTTTGGTAGTGGGCCGTTTCAACAGTTTTGTGGTTGAAAGCCTGGTCAGCGGTGCAGTTGATGCCCTGGTTCGCCACGGCGTGAGCGAAAGCGACATCACCATCATCCGCGCACCTGGCGCCTTCGAAATCCCGCTGGTTGCGCAAAAAGTCGCCCAGAAAGGCGAGTTCGCAGCAATCATCGCCCTGGGCGCGGTCATTCGTGGTGGCACTCCGCACTTCGAATACGTGGCGGGCGAGTGCACCAAGGGCCTGGCCCAGGTGTCCATGGAGTTCGGCGTACCGGTCGCTTTCGGCGTCCTGACCGTTGATTCCATCGAGCAAGCCATCGAACGTTCCGGCACCAAGGCCGGCAACAAAGGTGCTGAAGCTGCCCTGTCCGCTCTGGAAATGGTCAGCCTGCTGGCGCAGTTGGAGGCCAAGTGATTAGCGACGAAAGCGATCGTTTCAACCCGCGCGATCCGAAACCTGCGGATGCCGGCAAGCCATCGAAGAGCGTCAAGCGCCGCGAAGCCCGTCAGCTCGCGACTCAGGCTCTGTATCAATGGCACATGGCCAAGGCTTCGCTGAACGAGATCGAAGCGCAATTCCGGGTCGATAACGATTTTACCGATGTCGATGGCGCGTACTTCCGCGAAATCCTCCACGGGGTTCCGGCCAATCGCACCGAAATCGACAACGCGCTCACGCCTTGCCTGGACTTGTCGATCGAAGAACTGGACCCGGTTGAACTGGCAGTTCTGCGCCTGTCCACCTGGGAATTGCTCAAGCGCGTCGACGTCCCGTACCGCGTTGTGATCAACGAGGGTATCGAACTGGCGAAGGTGTTCGGTTCTACCGATGGCCACAAGTTCGTCAACGGCGTGCTCGACAAGCTGGCCCCGCGCCTGCGTGAAGCTGAAGTGAAGGCGTTCAAGCGCTAAAACGCGCTTGATACCTCATGGGCGAGTTTGAGCTGATCCGCAATTTCTTCGCCGCCGCGCCTTGTGCGCAGGGCGGCGAGGGCGTTGCACTGGGGATCGGCGACGACTGCGCCTTGCTGGCGGTTCCTTCCGGGGAACAGCTGGCGGTTTCCACCGATACGCTGGTGGCCGGCGTGCATTTCGCCGATCCCTGCGATCCGTTTCTGCTCGGTCAGCGCTCGCTGGCCGTGGCGGTCAGCGACCTGGCTGCCATGGGCGCTGCGCCCGTTGCCTTTACCCTTGCCCTGACCTTGCCGACAGTGACCGCTGATTGGCTGCAAGCCTATGCTCGCGGTTTGAACCACATGGCACAAACCTGTGGCGTGGCGCTGGTTGGTGGTGATACCACCCGTGGGCCATTGAGCCTCACCGTGACCGTTTTCGGTCGCGTCCCGGCGGGTCAGGCCCTGACCCGCAGCGGCGCGCAGCCCGGCGATCTGCTGTGCGTCGGCGGTGAGCTGGGTAATGCCGCTGGCGCCTTGCCGCTGGTGCTCGGCCAACGCGAAGCCGAGCCGCGCATTGCCCAACCGCTGCTCGATCATTACTGGTCGCCGCAACCGCAACTGGCCCTCGGGCAGGCCTTGCGTGGCAAGGCCACCTCGGCGCTGGACATCTCCGACGGCCTGCTCGCCGATTGCGGCCACATCGCATTGGCTTCGAAGGTTCGCCTCGAAGTTGAACGCGAGCGCGTGCCGTTGTCGGAAGCGTTGGTGGCGTTTCTCGGACAACGCGGCGCCGAACGTGCGGCGTTGAGCGGTGGCGATGATTACGTGCTGGCCTTCACCCTGCCGTCCGTCGAGTTGCCGGTGCTGCTGGCCGATGGCTGGCCGATCCATGTGATCGGGCGCGTGGCTGAGGGGCAGGGCGTGGTGCTGCTGGATCGTGAAGGGCACGACATCACCCCGCAAATCCGGGGTTATCAACATTTTCAGGAGTCACCGTGACAGATCACCCGAAACAGGTTCCCGGCGAGTTCGTTCCGCCGTCGGTCTGGCGCAATCCCTGGCACTTCCTCGCGTTCGGCTTTGGTTCCGGCACTTTGCCGAAAGCACCGGGCACGTGGGGCTCGTTAGTTGCGCTACCCTTTATTCCGTTGTGGCAGATGTTGCCCGACTGGGGTTACTGGCTGATGCTCGGGATCACCATGCTGTTCGGCTTCTGGCTGTGCGGCAAGGTCGCCGACGATCTGCGGGTACACGACCACGAAGGCATCGTCTGGGACGAGATGGTCGGGATGTGGATCACCCTGTGGCTGGTGCCGGAAGGCTGGTACTGGCTGCTCGCCGGGTTCTTGATGTTCCGTTTCTTCGACATCCTCAAGCCATGGCCGATCCGCTGGATCGACCGGCATGTACATGGCGGCGTCGGCATCATGCTCGATGACGTGCTGGCCGGTGTGTTCGCCTGGTTGGCGATGCAGGGGCTGGTGTGGATTTTCGCCTGATTTCAAGGCGTGGATGAGGGACACAGGGATGACTCGACGCTGGTTGGCGATAGTGTTTTTGACCTTGCTTGGCGCCATGGCCCAGGCGCAGGACGCACCGCCGTCGGTCATTCACCTGGCCAGCGAAGAATGGGAAGACTACACCGCTGCCGACGGCCACGGCCTGGGCTGGGATGTATTGCGCAAAGTGTTCGAGCCGGCCGGCGTGACCCTGGACATCCGCTCCGTGCCCTACACCCGTTCGGTGGGCCTGGTGCAATTGAAGGAAGTCGACGCGCTGGTCGGCTCCTACCGCGGTGAAGCCGAGCAGGTGCTGTACCCGAAATGGAACTTCGATTCCGACCACATCTATGCGCTGGGCCTGGCCAGCAACCCGGCACCGACCGAGGCCACCCTCGGCAAATACCGGCTGGCCTGGGTGCGGGGTTATCGTTATGAAACCTACCTGCCGAACGTCAAACGCTTCAACCAGATCGAGCGTCGTACCGGAATCCTGTCGATGCTCAAGCAGGGGCGGGCGGATTACTACATCGATGCCTTGACGGAAATCGAAGCGGTAGTGAGAAACGCCGCCGACCCTTCGCAATACCATTACTCGCATCTGGCGGAGTTGCCGCTGTACCTCGGTTTCGCCGACACCCCGCAAGCCCGCGCACTGATGTCGATCTACGACCGGCGCATGGAGCAACTGGTGAAAAGCGGCGAACTGAAACCGATTTTCGAGCACTGGAAGCAGCCGTATCCGTTCGAGTAAGCGCGATGATGGCGGGCCTGTTATCAAACTTTTTGATCGTTATGGCCGATAATTCAGCCTAAGCGCCTGCAGGAACCTGCTGTTACAATGCCGCCCAGCGAATCTCGGACTTTTTAGATCAGGAGCACACCGGTGCCTGTCGTTTTTGTCGCCGCTTCCAAGCTGCCAACGCCTTTTGCGCAATTCACCATGCACGGTTTTCTCGATGAAGCCACCGGCCGCGAGCACGTTGTGCTGAGCCTGGGTGAGATTGCCGACGGTGCCCCGGTACTCGGCCGGTTGCACTCCGAATGCCTGACCGGCGATGCCTTGTTCAGTCAGCGTTGCGACTGCGGCTCGCAACTGGAGGCCGCCCTCAAGGCGATCGCCCGTGAAGGCCGTGGCGTGTTGCTGTACCTGCGTCAGGAAGGTCGTGGGATCGGCCTGCTGAACAAGATCCGAGCCTACGAATTGCAGGACGGCGGCGCCGACACCGTTGAAGCCAACGAGCGTCTGGGCTTTGCCGCCGACCAGCGTGATTACGCCATGTGCCTGCCGATGCTCGAGCATCTGGGCGTGAAATCCCTGCGCCTGATGACCAACAACCCGCGCAAGGTCAAAGCCCTGACCGACATGAGCATCGTCGTTGCCGAGCGCGTGCCGCTGCACACCGGTCACAACCCGCACAACAAACTCTACCTGGCGACCAAGGCCAGTAAGCTCGACCATATGATGGGCAACGAACATCAGGGCGAGGTAGACCGGGCGTGACCCGCGGTCAGGTGCGCCGCCGCCTGTCGGTCGCCTGGTGGAAATACCTGGCGCTGGCACTGGTGCCGTTGTTCGTGCTCAACGCCGTGTTCGGCGAGAGCGAAGCGATCATGCCGGTGCTGGCGATGCCGTTGTTCATCGCCGGCGTGGCCTCGATGTTTGTCAGCCTGAAGTTTTTCGGCCGCTACAAACATGCGCTGATCGCCACCCAAAAAGCCCTCGATACCCCTGAAGAACCCGCTGCGTGGATTGCCCTCGCGGCGCGTCGTCGCACAGCTTTTCTTGCGGCGGGGTTGCCGGCGTGGATCGGCGCACTGGCGGTGTTCGTCGGCCTCGAAGCCGTTCCGCTGATGTTACTGGCGCTGTCCACGGCGGTACTGTTCTACCTCTACCGTATTCCGCGTCAACTCGGTTGATGCGTCGTCTCTGGCTGGCGGTTCTGCTGCTGGCCGTCAGCAGCGAAACCCTGGCCGCCCTGCGGGTGGTCAGCCTCGCGCCATCCCTGTCTGAAATCGTCGTCGAGCTGGATTCGGCCGATCTGTTGGTGGGCGTACTGGATGCCGGTGACCGGCCGTCTGCAATCAAGGATGTGCCTTCGGTGGGCCGTTATGGTCAGCTCGACATGGAACGGCTGCTCAGCCTCAAGCCTGACTTGTTGCTGTTGTGGCCCGGCAGTGTCGGCCCGGCTCAGCGCGATCAGCTCAAGCGCCTGAACATCCCGACTTTCGTTGCCGAACCCCACAGTTTCGAGCAGCTCACGACGCAGATCGAAGCCATCGCGATGCAGCTTGGTCGTCCTGAGCGCGGAGTTGAACGCGCGGCCGGGTTGCGGCGCAAGCTCGATGAGCTGCGCCAACGCTATCGGCGGGAAACGCCGCTGCGGGTGTTCTATCAAGTCTGGGACAAGCCGCTGTACACCATCGGTGGCGGGCAGATCATCAGCGATGCGCTTGAGGTATGCGGCGCGCGCAACGTGTTCGCCGACCTGACGCTGCCGGCGCCGCAGGTGAGCATCGAAGCCGTTTTACAGCGTGACCCCGAAGTGATTCTGGCTGGCGCCCCATTGCAACTGAGTGCGTGGAATGCCTGGCCGCAGGTGGCAGCGGTCAAGCACAGGCAGTTGCTGCTGGTCACCGACAAAGGTCTGGAGCGTCCGAGCGGGCAGATGATCGAAGCCACCGCCAAGCTCTGCAAGTTGATCGCGCCAGACCGCTGAGACCGAGGTGAATTCTTCGCGAGCAAGCCCGCTCCCACATTTGGAATGCGTTCCC
>NZ_JBSVWF010000029.1:0-75511 GCF_054071635.1 Pseudomonas sp. SDO52101_S400
AGTCGACATCACTGTTCAATGACCCACCGCATTCGCGAGCAAGCCCGCTCCCACAGGTTTTGTGTTGTTCAAGAAATCCGGCATCGGTCATTCGTGCTGCGAAGCCGCCATCCACCGGCTCCGATGCCGGGTTTCAGCCGGCCAGGCAGGCGGCGAAGCCCTGGTTCAGCGCCGCCCGATCCAGGTCGCGGCCGATGAACACGATCTTGCTCGAGCGCGGCTCGCTGCCCCACGCGGTCGAGGCGCGGAACTCCACCAGGCTGTGCACGCCTTGCAGCACGTAGCGCTGGTCTTCGTTGGCCACCGCCAGCACGCCTTTCATGCGGTACAGGTTGTCGGCCTGAGCACTGCGCAACTCGCTGATCCAGCGGTGGAACGCCATCAGGTCGACGGCGCCGTCCACGGCGATGCCCACCGAGGACACGCTCGGGTCGTGTTCGTGGTCGGGCTCTTCAGCGTGGTGGTCATGGTCGTGGTGATCGTGATCGTGCTGATCCGCGCCGATCTCCATCAGCTTCTGCGTGCATTCGAAGGCGCCGATGCCGAGGATTTTCGACAGGTCGATCTGCGCATGGGTCGAAGTCACCAGATCCGCCGTCGCGTTCAATCCCCGGATCTTGCCGCGCAGGGTGTCCACTGCTTCAGCGCTGACCAGATCGACCTTGTTGATGACGATGCGATCGGCGCAGACGATCTGGTCCACGGCCTGATTGTCGACGCCGTCCAGTTGCAGGTCTTCCAGGTGCTGGGCGATGTGTTTGGCATCGACCATGGTCACGATGGCGTCGAGTTCGACTTCCTCGGCGATCGGGTCGTTGATGAAAAAGCTCTGGGCCACCGGGTACGGGTCGGCCAGGCCGCTGGTCTCGATCAGGATGTGGTCGAGCCGCACCGGGCGCGCTACCAGTTCGCGGACGATGCGCACCAGGTCCTCGCGGACTTCGGCGGTGCAGCAGACGCAGCCGTTGACCATTTCGTAGATCTCTTCGGTTTCGGAGCTGAGCACCAGATCGCCGTCGATGCCGACCTCGCCGAACTCGTTTTCGATCACCGCGATCTTGCGGCCGTGGTTCTCCTTGAGGATGTAATTGAGCAGGGTGGTTTTGCCGGCACCGAGGAACCCGGTGAGGATGGTGACCGGGATTTTGGTGTTCGGGGTCGGGGCGTTGAAGGGGGTGTTCATGTGAGGCTCCTTGGTGATTACCGGTGCACGAGTGGATTGTTTTTGTGGGAGCTAGCCTGCTAGCGATGGTGGTGTGTCATTCACCTGTGATGGCGACGGGTTGATTGCTTTCGCCAGCAGGCTGGCTCCCTCAGGGGATGTGTCAGGTGATGGTTCTTGCCATCGGCGGGCGACGCCGGCATCGAGGCCGAACAGGTCGAGCACACGACCGAGGCTGTGGTCGACCATTTGCGCCAGGCTGTCGGGGCGGGCGTAGAAGGCAGGCACCGGCGGGGCGATGATCCCGCCCATCTCGGTGACGGCGGTCATGTTGCGCAGGTGGGCGAGGGTCAGCGGTGTTTCGCGGGCCATCAGCACCAGGGTGCGGCGTTCCTTCAGGGTGACGTCGGCGGCGCGGCCGATCAGCCCCGATGACGTGCCGGTGGCGATCTCCGCCAGCGTCCTCATTGAACACGGCGCGACCACCATGCCCAGGCAGCGGAACGAACCGCTGGCGATCCCGGCGGCCACGTCATCGGCGCGGTGGTAATGGCTGGCGAGGGCGGTGACGTCCGCCAGTTTGTAGTCGGTTTCATGGGCCATGGTCAGCAGTGCGGCGCGGCTGATGATCAGGTGGCTTTCGATGTTCAGCTCGGCCAGCAGCTCCAGCAGGCGCACGCCGTAGATGAATCCGGACGCGCCGCTGATGCCGACCACCATCCGCTGACGGTTCACGATGGCAGACCATCGAGCAGTTGCCGGGCGCGTTCAAGCACGTCCTGATCCAGCTGCGCCTTGATCCCGTCAAACCCCGAGCCGCGCGTGGCATCCAGGCCCATGCGCGAGGTGGTGCCATTGACCGAGGACGACGGATCCAGCGGACTGCCGGGCAATCCGTCAATCGTGAAGATGTCGAGGTGCGGCTGGAAATGCGTGGCCAGCGCCCACAGCACCTGGCTGTCGTCGGTGAGGTCGATATCGCTGTCCACGGCGATCACGGTTTTCAGGTACGGGTCCCAACCGAGCAGGGCCAGCATGATCTGCCGGGCCTCGCCGTCGCGGCTCTGGTCCAGCGCCACGTAGCAATGGAAATGCGTGCCGGAGTTCGGGTAATGCACGGCGGTGACGGCGGGGAAACGCGCCTTGAGCTTCTCGCTCATTTCCGCTTCGCGGGGCAGCCGCGCCAGGGTCAGGTGTTCGGCATAGCGCCCGCCCATCACGTCCACCAGCCACGCGTCTTTGCGCCGCAGCAGGGTGTCGACGCGCAGCACGTTGTTGGTCGAGCGGTCCGAGGAGTAACCGCTGAACTCGCCAAACGGGCCTTCTTCGGCATAGGCCGCCGGGTCGATGGCGCCTTCGAGCACGAACTCGGCGTAAGCCGGCACGCCGATGCCGTAGCGCGGGGTCTTGACCAGTTCCAGCGGCGCACCGAACAGCCCGCCGGCCACCGCGCGTTCATCGCTGCCGTAAGGCAGGCGTGCAGCGGCGGCGAGCATGAACAGCGGATGCGCACCGACCACCATGGCCACGCGCAATTCTTCGCCGCGCTCGCGGGCGGTCTGCAACATCCGCCACAGGTGCCCCCGCGAGTGCAGGCTGGTGGCCAAGGCCTGACGCGCATGACGCATCGAGCGGTGGTAGCTCATGTTGGCGATGCCGGTGAGCGGGTCCTCGGCGATGATGATTGCGTTGGTGATGTACGGGCCGCGATCGCTGTCGAAATGCTTGAGCATCGGCAGCAGCGCCAGGTCCAGTGCTTCGCCTTCGAAGACTTCGTCGAGCACCGGGCCGGTTTCGACGTAACGCGGCGGGATCGGCTGGTTGGCGCGGGTCTGGAAGGTTTCGTGCAACTGCGCAGCGCCGACGCCGAACAGCCGGGCGATACGCCGCCGGGAGGCGAACAGATTGGTCGCCACCGGCACGCCGAGGTTGCCGACGTTTTCGCAGATCAGCAGCGGGTCGCGGCCCTGGGCGGCGAGGGCATCGACCAGGGCGGAGACGTCCTGATCGGCGGAAAGTGGATGGGTGACGGTCAGCACATCGTCCGGGTACTGGCGGCGATAGGCGTCGATGAATACGTGAAAATCCTGAGAGTCGCCGAGCGTCGAACGGGTCATGGTTTCACCTCGTAAAAAGCAGGCGCGCAGGGGTGAGGCTGGCGTTCGATCGACAAGCCGTTGGCCTGCCGGTCGAGCGAACGCCGGGTCATCTTCGCGCCTGTAAAGTCGCTGTGTGGCCTGTGGTGACACTGTTCCCCCTGTGGGAGCGGGCTTGCTCGGGAGTGCGGGGTGTAATTAAAAAGTGATGGGGACTGGTCGTCCGCTTTCGCGAGCAAGCCCGCTCCCACATTGGAATGTGTGTACCTAGAGGTAGGTCGTGGTCAGACGAATGTCCGCCTCGGCCAGGTCCTTGGGTGGCGGGGTCGGTTCGATCCCGCACAGCCGGGCGATGTTGTTGCCCAGGTAGTCCTCAAGGTGATCCTCGTCGATCCCCAGGCCCTGCGGCGCCGGCGAGCACAACACTTCCAGCTCGCGCAGCCACATGCCCGGTTCGTTCGGCGGCGAGTCGGTGCCGAACACGATCTTGTTGCGCGGCAGCTCCTTGGCGAACTCGACGATCCGCGACTGGAAGCACCAGCCGGATTCGCAGTACACGTTCGGCGTGTCCATCGCCATCCAGAACGCCTCGAACGAATAGTTGCCGCCGGTCTGGATGCCGAAGTGACCGATGATGAAATTGACCATCGGGAACTCGCGGATGATCGGGTAGAACATCGTCGGAATGGTATACGGGCCATCACCAGTGTGGATCAGCACCACGATGTTGTACTTGGCGCAGACCTTCATCGCCGGACGCAGCCAGTCCAGCGCCCGGTCCGGGCGATAGCCGTGCATGTTGGCGTGCAACTTGAGCATCTTGAAGCCGTATTCCTTGATGTGGAATTCCAGCTCTGCCGCACCGTTTTCCGGTCCCCAGCGCGGGTTGAAGTTAAAGTTGCCGATGAACCGGTCCGGGTACTTCACGCACAGTTCGGCGACGTAGGACATGTAGTCACGCACGCCCTCGCGGCCCCGGCGGTTGCCGTCGCGATAACCGGTGTTGCCCGGTGGTGGCTGGATGAACCCCATGTCGATCCGGCGCGGCTTGCCGTTGATCATGTACGGGCCATCCATGAGTTTGAGCATGCGCTCGCCGGTGAACGGCTCGCCGGTGTGGCGCCAGGCCTCGTCGACCAGGTTGGTGGGGTGCAGATGGGTGTCGATGATCATCGGTTCAGCTCCTGGCCAGTTGAGTGGTGACGGGGCGCTTGAGTTGCGCCTCTGCTTCGGAAACGGAACGCGGCGGCGGGGACGGCTGAAGGCCGATCATCCGTGCGGTGTTGTTGCCCAGGTAGTCTTCGAGGGTGTCCTCGTCGAGGTTCAGGCCCTGCGGCGGCTCGTGGCAGAGCACTTCGAGCAGGCGCAGCCACATGCCCGGTTCATTCGGCGGGGTGTCGGTGCCGAACAGGATCTTGTGGGTCGGCAACACCTTGGCGAACTCGACAATCCGCGATTGCAGGCACCAGCCGGACTCGCAATAGACGTTGGGCAGCTCCATCGCCCACTGCATCGGCTCGAACACGTAGACGCCGCCGGTCTGCACGCCGAAGTGGGCCATGATGAAATCGACGTTGGGGAATTCCTTGATCATCGGCACCCATTCCGACGGGATGCTGTAGGGCCCGTCGCCGGTGTGCAGCTTGACCGGGATGCCTAGCTCGGCGCATTTCTCGAAGGCCGGACGGACCCAGTCCAGCGCACGGTCAGGACGGTAGGCGTGCATGTTGGCCTGCATCTGCACCATCTTGAAACCGTGTTCCTTGACGTAGCGCTCGATCGCCTCGACGCCGTTTTCCACGCCGCAGCGCGGGTTGTAGACGAAGCAGCCGATGAAACGGTCCGGGTAGGTCTGGACCATTTTCAGGGTGTAGGCCATGTAGGCGTCGATGGATTCGCGGCCCGACAGTTCACCGTCGGTCCAGGTGTAAATGGTGTTGCCCTGTGGTGGCTGGATAAAGGCTTTGTCGATGCGGCGAGGCTTGCCGTTGACCATGTACGGGCCATCCATCATCTCCAGCAGACGCTCGCCGGTGAACGGGTCACCGTCATGCCTCCAGGCGAGGTCCACCAGATCGGTGGGATAGCAACTGATATCGATGATCATTGAAGTCGATCTCCTGATAGCGGGGAAGGGAGCCTTGCGGCTCACAGCATCCACGTCCCGGGCAATCGGCCGTTTCTATGCGCGGCACTCGCGCATTCCCTCGCCTGTTCGCATCCGGCCCGGGTGGGTGGTTGCTTGAGGCGAGTATTGGAAGGCGGGGGAGGGTTCGTACAATATTAATTGGGTGGGGTGGTGATACTTCTGGGATATGGGCTTTGATCAAGAGCACGGCCTGAGATCAAGAGCCCCTCACCCCAGCCCTCCCGAAACGTCGGACCGCCCGGAGGGAGAGGGAGCCGACCGAGGTGTCTTGCGTCATACATCGACCTGAAAGATCGAGTCGATTATGGATTCACAGCTGAGCTTTCACGTCGGCGTAGTTCGTCAATATTCCCCATTCGGTCCCCTCTCCCTCCGGGAGAGGGCTAGGGTGAGGGCAGCATTCTCAAGTGTACTCAGAGCCAACTGTTTGATGATCTCAACAACAGGCCCCACCCGCTCAGCCTGCCCATGCGGCCACACCGCATAAAGATTGTAATGCGCCGCAATCTGCGCCTCGTTCAACGCCACCAGCCGCCCGCTGCGCAACGCATCGGCAGCCAACAATCCCCGCACCAGCCCCGCACCAACGCCAGCCTCGGCAGCCGCAATCAAATTCGCCGCGTTATCAAAAACGACGCGGGCAGCGGGCTCCACCGCCGGCATGCCCGCCGCATCCAGCCACGGAATCCACGACCTGCGCGTATACCCCAGCAACGGCAATTCAAGAATCTGCGCCGGGCTCAGCGGCACCTGCAAACCATGCCGCTCCAGCAACGCCGGGGACGCCACCGCCAACACCCGATCCCCGCAGATCTGCGTCATTTCGCAATCGTCCCAATCGCCATAGCCATAGCGCAGCGACAGGTCCACCCGTTCGAAGGTGCTGCGATCACTGCGCGGCATCGACAGGATCGTCACTTCGTAATCCGGCAAGCCGTCGAGCAGCTGCGGCAGGCGCGGATTGAGCCAGCTCTGCGCCAGTTCGCTGTCCACATCCAGAGTCAGACGCTGGGCCACGCTGCGGTTTTTCACCGAAGACAACGCCCGGTCGATCTGCGCCAGTCCATCCGACAGCACGCTGGCAAACAACTGCCCGGCATCGGTCAGGTTGCTGCCGCCGCCTTCGCGCACGAACAGCGGCTGGCCGATGAATTCTTCGAGGGCTCGGATCTGCTGGCTGATCGCGCTGTGGGTCAGGTCGAGCTTGCGTGCGGCACTGGAGAAACTGCCGCTGCGCGCCGCGTGGATGAACGCGCTCATGGACTGCACCGACGGGTATCGCTTGTACATGTTGTTAGTCCTGCTTACACCGGTTGGCAGAAATCGTCGCTGGCCGCGTGTTGCCTGGGCTTCCAATAATCGATGACCAGGCCCGCACAAAGACGGGCCGCTCTTTTGGAGCCTGACAATGATTGCATTCACGGTAAACGGCGAACGACGCGAGCTGGATGAGGCGTCCCCCTCCATGCCCTTGTTATGGGTGTTGCGTGATCAGTTGAAACTCACCGGCACCAAGTTCGGTTGCGGCATGGGCCTGTGCGGTGCCTGCACCGTGCACCTGAACGGTGTCGCGGTGCGTTCGTGCCAGTTGCCGCTGGCCGCCGTCGCGGGCCACAGCATCACCACCATCGAGGGCTTGTCGCCCAACGAAAGCCATCCGCTGCAACTGGCCTGGGTCGCCGAAGATGTGCCGCAATGCGGCTACTGTCAATCCGGGCAGATCATGTCCGCCGCCGCGCTGCTCAACACCGGGGCGCCGGTCAACGACGACTCGATCCGCAACGCTATGTCCGGGAATATCTGCCGCTGCGGCACCTACGGGCGGATCAGCAAAGCGATCAAACGTGCGGCGAATGCGCCGAAGGAGGCGTGATGAGCCTCATCGACGGCACCCTTCATGAACCCTCGCGCCGGGTGTTTCTCAAGCAGGCGGTGACAGTGGCGTCCGGTCTGGCGATTGCGCTGTACCTGCCTTGCGGTGCGGCGGCGAGTGAGCCGAAAACCTCGGCCACCGAGTTCGAACCTAATGCCTGGGTGCGTGTGCTGCCCGACGGCACGGTGAAACTGGTGGTGCACAAGCACGACTCCGGCACCGGCACCCAGACCGCACTGGCCGCGTGCGTGGCGGAGGAGCTGGACGTGAATCCGATGACGGTGCAGGTCATCACGCCGGAGGATCCGTTCTTCGAAACCTACATTCATCCGGTCTGGAAAGTCTTCTCCACCGGCGGCAGCACCAGTGTGTCGCTGGAATACGATCGCCTGCGCATGGCCGGCGCCACGGCGCGGGCGCTGCTGATCAGTGCGGCGGCGCAGCAGTGGAACGTCAGCCCCGACAGCTGCTCCACCGAAGACGGCCGGGTCGTGCATGCATCGAGTAAACGCAGCCTCGGCTACGGCGAACTGGCCGGCGCGGCGGCGCATCTGCCGGCGCCGGCCAACGTCACGCTGAAGGATCCTGCGCAGTTCAAGTACATCGGCAAATTGCGCCACAAACGCGATGCGGCGGCCAAGGTGTGTGGGCGTTTCAAGTACAGCATCGACGTGCAGTTGCCGGGGATGCTGGTGGCAGTGATCCAGCGTGCACCGGTGGTGGGCGCCAAGGTTGTCGCGGTGGATTCGGCAGCCGCCTTGCAGGTGTCGGGTGTGCGCAAGGTGATCGCGATTCCGGGCCGGCCGGACGTGCTCGGCGGCAACCTCGAAGGCGTCGCGGTGCTGGCCGAAACGTTCTGGGTGGCGCAGCAGGGACGCCAGTTGCTGGAGATCAAATGGAGCGATTCCCCGCTGGCCGGCTTCGACAGCGCCGAGCTGAGCAAAGCGCAGATCGCAGCGATCAGCGATCCGGCAACGCAAACCGTCAAAGCCATGGCCCAGGGCGATGTCGCCGGGCAATGGCCGAGCGCGGCGAAGCTGCTCGAAGCCGATTACACCATGCCCTACAAGGTGCAAAACCCGCTGGAACCGATCTGCATCACTGCGCAGGTCAAGGACAAGGCGATCACCTATTGGGGCGGCGTGCAGGTACCGTCGTCGGCGCTGGAAGCGGCGCAGACCGTGTGCGGCATCGGCAAGGACAAGGTCACCATTCACGAACTGGTGTCCGGCGGCAGCTTCGGTGCGCGGGAAGCCAAATACTGGCTTTTCGAAGTCGCGTATCTGGCGCAGCAGTCAGGTGTGCCGGTGAAGCTGCTCAACAGCCGCGAAGACGAAATGCACGCGCTGTTCAATCATCCGGCTACCTTGCACCGGGCAAAAGGCGCACTGGATGCCCAGGGCAAACTCACCGCACTGCAACTGCATGCGGTGTCGCCGGCCTCGCCGGAACAGTGGGAGCCGGGCTATTTCGAGCGCCCGGATCACATGGATTACAGCACCACCGAAGCCATCACCGCGTGGGACTTCGCCTATCGTCCGCCGCACCTGGAATTGAACTGGGTCAAGCACGAAAGCCACGTGCCCAGCGGCTGGTATCGCTCGGTGAGCTTCATTCCCAACGTGTTCGCCGTGGAGAGCTTCATGGATGAACTGGCCCATGCGGCCGGTGAAGATCCGCTGGCGTTCCGACTGGCCAACATGCAGGAGCGGCCACGGCATGTCGCGGTGTTGAAACAAGCAGCGGAGCGCGCCGGTTGGGGCCAGAAATTGCCGCCGGATACGGCGCTGGGAATCGCCACCAATCAGGGCTACACCAGTTTCATCGCCGTGGTGGCGCGGGTCGCGAAGGTGGACGGCAAGGCGCGGGTCGAAAAGCTGACCTGCGTGGTCGATTGCGGTCTGGCGGTGTCGCCGGGCGGAGTCGAGGAGCAGATTTACGGCGGGCTGATGTGGGGCCTCGGCCATGCGCTGTTCGATCGCCTCGACATTCAGCAGGGCAGGGTGGTGCAGAGCAACTTCCACGACTATCGCGTCACGCGCATGTCGGACATGCCGCTCGTGGACATCCTCGTGCTCGATGGCCAACCGGACAAACCGGGTGGCGTCGGAGAGTTGGGAAGTCCGTCGGTGGTCCCGGCGATCGCCAATGCGCTGTTCAGCCTGACCGGGGTGCGTCAGCGTTCAACGCCACTGAACCTGGGGTAAGCCGCCATGGACCTGCGTTTGCTGCGGTACTTCATGGCGCTGGCCGATGAGCTGCATTTCGGCCGCGCCGCCGAACGGCTGCACATCTGTCAGCCGCCGCTGAGCCAGCAGATTCGCTTGCTGGAGGAGGAACTCGGCACGCCGCTGTTTGAGCGCAGCCACCACCGGGTCGAGCTGACGGCGGCGGGGCAGATGCTCAAGGAGCAGGCGCCGCTGGTGTTCGAACAACTCGAGCGGGCGCTGGACCTGACCCGCCAGACCGGGCGCGGGCAACTGGGCGAGCTGGAAATCGGCATGATCAGTTCGGTGATGGTCGGCGTGCTGCCCAAGGCGTTGCATCTGTTTCGCGAGCGCTATCCGCAGGTGACATGGCGCTTGCACGAAATGACCCCGGCGGCCCAGGTCAAGGCGCTGAAAGAAAAACGCATCGACGCCTGCGTGTTCCGGGTCGGCTATGACGACCCGCAGTTGCGCAATGAATTGCTGATCCACGAGCCGATCCATGTGGTGATGCCGGCGGAGCACCCGTTGGCCCGGCGCGAGGTGCTGGCACCTGCCGACCTCGCGCAGGAGCCGTTTGTGGCACTGGAACTGAAGCAGTCGCGGTTCGCCAATTTTCTCTATCAATGCTGCATTCAGGCCGGGTTCACGCCACAGATCCGCCAGCAGGTGATCGAGGTGCAGACCTTGCTCAGTCTGGTTCGCGCCGGGTTTGGCGTGGCGCTGTTACCCGCATCGATCGAGCAGTTGGCCCCCGCAGGGCTGGTGTTCCGGCGCCTGACCCCGGCGCTGCCACAAGTGCCGCTGTACGCGACATATCGGGCGGACGATGCCTCGCCGGTGCTCAAGCTGTTTCTCGATACGCTGCGCGAACTGGTCGATCACACATCGCGTTAATCAGGGGCAAAGTTGCCCGGCACGATCACAACGGCCTGCGGTCGTAATCTTCACACGCACGTACTTGTGGAGAGCCAATGAGCCGGGACGTCCTGACCACCGAAACCAATCGCCGTCAGTTGCAGCAGATCATTGCCGGCCTGTCCGACGGGGTGATTCTGCTGGAACTCGACCAGACGATTCTCTGGGCCAACGAGGCGGCGCTGGCCATGCATGGCGTCAGCCGCATCGGTGAACTGGGCAACAACGCCGGGGAATACGTCGAGCGCTTCAATCTGCGCTATCGCAACAACCACACGCTATCGCTGGAACAGTACCCGATCAGTCGGGTGGCCGCCGGCGAAACCTTCAGCGACGTACTCGTCGAAGTCACCCCGCGCAGTGACGAGGAGCGTACCTGGGTGCATAGCGTGCGCAGCATGGTGTTGACCGACCGCGATGGCGAGGTCGAGTCGCTGGTGCTGATCATGAGCGACGTCACCGATTGGGCCAATGCCGAGCAACGCTTCGAAAAAACCTTCAACGCCAACCCGGCGCCGGCGGTGATCTGCCGTCTCAGCGACTTGCGTTACATCAAGGTCAATCCGGGGTTCCTGGAGATGACCGGCTACACCCGCGATCAGGTGATCGGCGCCTCGACTTATGAACTGGATATTCTCGAACAGGCCGAGCGCAAGGACCTGGCTATCCAGCGCCTGCGCGATGTGGCAACCATCCCGCAGATGCAGGCCGAATTGCGCTTGCCGGACGGTGGCAGCAAACAGGTAATCGTCGCCGGCCAGCCGCTGGTGCTCAACGACGAGGACTGCATGCTGTTTTCGTTCGTCGACATGGAGCCACGGCACAAAGCCGAGGTCGCTCTGCGTCAAAGCGAGGAACGGTTCGCCAAGGCCTTTCGCCTGACCCCGGTGCCGATCCTGATCTGCAGCGCCGACGAGCAGCGGCTGATCGACGTCAATCAGGCCTTTCTCGACGCGCTGGCTTACGAGAGCGACGACGTGCTCGGCAAGACCGTCGCACAACTGGACTTCATCGATGAGGCAGCGGAGCGCGCTCGGTTGCTGGCGGCGCTGGAGAAAACCGGCCGGGTTGATCGCGTCGATATGCGGATCCGCAAAAAGGACGCTGAACTGCTGGAGTGCGCGGTGTCCGCCGACACCGTCAACATCCAGGACTCGGTGTGCTATCTGCTGGTGCTGATGGACATCACCGAGCGCAAACGTACCGAACTTGAACTGGTGGCGGCGATTGAAGAGGTGATGAAGGATGCTTCGTGGTTCAGCCGTACGCTGATCGAAAAACTGGCCAATGTGAAGAAGGTCAATTCGCCGCAATTGCCGAGTGTGTCGTTCACCGATCTCACCGCCCGCGAGCGCGATGTGCTGGGGCTGATCTGTGAGGGGCTGGCGGACAAGGAGATTGCTGCGCGGTTGAAACTGGCGCCGAACACGGTGCGCAATCATGTGGCGACGGTGTATTCCAAGCTCGATGTGCACAGTCGCAGCGAGGCGATTGTCTGGGCTCGCGAGCGTGGGTTGTTTTCGGGCAGCAGCAGGGGGCAGCGGTAAGGTGCAAATGCACTAGTTCATGGGGTGCAAATTCGGGTGTTTGAAGTGACGGGCTGTTCTTAGTCTGGTGAGGTGCGATACGGGTTTTTGTTCGTGATCGTGTTCCTTTTGAACCTGCTAATGGATCAGCCCCATGAATGTGTTGTTTTTCATTGAATCTGGCTTGTTGCGTCGTAGTGCGGAGCTTGCCCGATGATCTATCTGGCGCAGTTGCGGGCG
Organism: Pseudomonas sp. SDO52101_S400; assembly: GCF_054071635.1. Lineage (NCBI taxonomy): Bacteria > Pseudomonadati > Pseudomonadota > Gammaproteobacteria > Pseudomonadales > Pseudomonadaceae > Pseudomonas > Pseudomonas sp. SDO52101_S400. The sequence continues at coordinate 12,172 of NZ_JBSVWF010000029.1, forward strand.
CAGCTTGAGCGCAGTTTTTCGCCGTTGGCTTGTGAGTGTGTGGTTGATGGGGATCATTCGCTTACGGTGAAGTTGTATCACCCGGCTTCCGGGGAGGTTGATCTGGTCATTAGTGGGTTGAGTCTGGATGCCTTGCGTACTCCGGAAGCGGTGGATGCCTTGGTTGATGAGTTGCGGTATGAGCTTGAGAGTAATTCTTTGCGCTCGTCGGGGTGAACTTGGCGGCCTTTGGGCCGACCATGCTCTGGGTTGGTTTGGGTGAATATCCGCTTTTTCGGGTGTTGCGGCTGGCGGTTTCGCCCTGACGGCGAGTCCCTTTTGGCAAACGCCCGGAATGCCGGCCCAGCCAAAAGGAACCAAAAGGTCTGTGCCCTGACGTTCGGCACCTCGCTTTGGCTCGGTGTTCCTTCGCTCCGGGATTGATCCGGGGGGCATCGCCTACGGTTTGCTTCGCTGCACCTCCTCTCGATGTCTTTGGCTTCGCCAAACGGTCGCTGCGCTCCCACCCCCGGATCAATCCCTCCACTCAGCCTGCCGACGGGCCTGTGAGTCAAAAGCTTTACTCGAGCTAACGCTCATCGTGTTGAGTGGTGGAAGCAAAGACAGGCGCGGGATGTTTGCTTTTTAAGATCCGAGTTCACCTCTGTATGTCACGTCGGCGTACCTCTCCCAAACAACTCGGTCAGTCCCCTCTCCCTCCGGGAGAGGGTTAGGGTGAGGGCTGGTTCTCAAGGTTGTTCAAGAATTTGTCGGAACACACGGTCCGCTTGCTCACCCCACCCCAAAATCGACAGCCATTTCCCCCCAATCCCACCATTTCACTGGCACTCACCCCCCACTGGTCTATAAGGAATGAGTGGTTCGGTTTCCATAACCGGGCGTTGTTCTGCTCGGAGACGGGAGTTTTCTTCCATTCATCGCGGGTCATCCTATGAACAATCCTGGGAAACGCGTGTGTTTTTCGTTGTTGTCGGCTTTCGCTCTGGTGCTGCTCAGTGGCTGTGCCAGTCCTCCACCCCCTCCGCCGGCAGCACCGCCTCCTCCACCTGAGCGGACTTGTCAGGTCATGGAAAATACCGAGGTCGCCGGTGATGCCTACGCCGACGGGCAAGTGACTCGACACATCACCAAGACCCGTTGCGTCACTCAATAGGCCGGGCGCCGTTGAAGGCGCGGGTCGAGTGGATTGTGCTGGTGGCCGATCTGGTCGGCACCGCGGTGTTTGCGGTTGAAGGCGCGATTGCGGCGATGCGCAGTCAGCTCGATCTGCTTGGGGTGATGGTGATTGCGTTCATCGTTGCGCTCGGTGGCGGGGTGACCCGTGATCTGCTGATCGGCGCTACGCCGCCCAAGGCTGTGGCGGACTGGCGTTATCCGGCGCTGGCGTTTGCCATGGGCGCGGTTGCGTTCGTTTTTCATGAGCAGGTGCTGGGCTGGTCCGGTTCGACCTTGATCGTGCTGGATGCGGCGGGGTTGGCGTTGTTTGCCGTGGCCGGGGCGCAGAAGGCGTTGAATTTCGGGATCTCGCCGTTTGTGTCCATGCTGATGGGCACGATTACCGGGGTCGGTGGCGGTGTGCTGCGTGACATTGTGCTGGCAAGAGTGCCGGTGGTGTTACAGGCGGATTTGTATGCCAGTTCGGCGTTTGTCGGCGCGGCGGTGTTGATCGTCGGACGCAGGTTGGGTGTTCCGCCGGTGGCGGCTGCGTTGCTGGCGGGGGCGGCGTGTTTGTTGTTGCGGTTGTTGTCGGTGCATTTTGGCTGGCAATTGCCGAAGGTTCTGGAGGCATGAAAAAGGCAGCCCTTGGCCCCTTGGGCTGCCTTTTCTATTGCGTCAGCGGCGGATCAGGACAGGAAACCGCCGTCCACGTTCAGCGATACGCCGGTGGTGTAGCTCGACGCGTCGCTCGCCAGGTACAGCACGGCGCCGGCCATTTCGCTCGGGTCGGCCACGCGTTTGAGCGGGATCTGGGTCAGGGCCTGTTTCAGGATCGCGTCGTTCTTCACCAGGGCCGAGGCGAATTTGGTGTCGGTCAGGCCGGGTAGCAGGGCGTTGCAGCGGATGCCGAACTGCGCGCATTCCTTGGCGAAGACCTTGGTCATGTTGATCACGGCGGCTTTGGTCACCGAGTAGATGCCCTGGAAGATCCCCGGCGAAATGCCGTTGATCGACGCCACGTTGATGATGCTGCCGCCACCGTTTTCGCGCATCAGCTTGCCGGCTTCCACCGACATGAAGAAGTAGCCGCGGATGTTCACGTCGACGGTTTTCTGGAAGGCGCCGAGGTCGGTGTCCAGCACGTTGCAGAACTGCGGGTTGGTCGCGGCGTTGTTGACCAGGATGTCCAGGCGCCCGAACTGTTCCTTGATCCCGGCGAAGACCTGGCTGATCTGCTCCATTTCGCCGATGTGGCAGGCAACGGCGGTGGCTTTGCCGCCAGCGGCGATGATGGCGTCGGCCACGTGCTGGCAGCCTTCGAGTTTGCGGCTCGAAACGATCACATGGGCGCCTTGCTGGGCCAGTAGTTTGGCGATGGCTTCACCGATGCCACGGCTGGCGCCGGAGACGAAAGCGATCTTGCCGTCGAGGTCGAACAACTGAGTCTTGGACATGGGATTCCCTTGTAGTAAGCCTTGTTATAACGCCGTCATCAGAGGCTGGATTTGGCAATGACCTGCAGGCTCATCTGCTCCAGCAGTTTGTTCATGTGAATGAACTGCGCAAAGCGTTTGTCCTGGGTCTGGCCATGGAAAAAGCGGTAGTAGATCTGCTGCACGATGCCGGCCAGACGGAACAGGCCGTAGGTGTAGTAGAAGTCGAAATTGTCGATCTGGATGCCCGAGCGCTCGGCGTAGTAGTCGACGAATTCGCGACGGGTCAGCATGCCCGGCGCGTGGCTTGGCTGGCGGCGCATCAGTTGCACCGGTGCCGGGTCGTCGGCCTGGATCCAGTAGGCGAGGGTGTTGCCCAGGTCCATCAGTGGATCGCCGAGGGTGGTCAGTTCCCAGTCGAGTACGCCGATGATCTGCATCGGGTTGTTCGGGTCGAGGATGACGTTGTCGAAGCGATAGTCGTTGTGGACGATGCTGGAGGTCGGGTGGTCGGCCGGCATCTTGTCGTTGAGCCAGGCTTTGACCTGTTCCCAGTGCGGCGCGTCCGGGGTCAGGGCTTTTTCGTAGCGTTCGCTCCAGCCTTTGATCTGGCGGGCGACGTAGCCTTCAGGCTTGCCCAGATCGCCCAGGCCACAGGCGTTGTAATCGACCCGGTGCAGCTCGACGAAACGGTCGATGAAGCTCTTGCACAGGGCTTCGGTTTTCGCTGCGTCCAGACCCAGTTCCGGCGGCAGGTCCGAGCGCAGGATGATCCCTTTGACCCTTTCCATCACGTAGAACTCGGCGCCGATCACCGACTCGTCGGTGCAGTGCACGTAGGCTTTCGGGCAATACGGGAAGCCGTCGCGCAACTGGTTTAGGATGCGGAATTCGCGGCCCATGTCGTGGGCGGACTTGGCCTTGTGGCCGAACGGCGGACGGCGCAGGACGAATTCCTGATCCGGGTATTCCAGCAGGTAGGTCAGGTTCGACGCGCCGCCGGGAAACTGGCTGATCTGCGGCGTGCCGGTCAGGCCCGGAATGTGCGCCTTGAGGTACGGATCGATCAGGCTGGCATCGAGTTCTTCGCCAGAGCGGATACGGGTGGACTGGTCAGTAAGCGCCATGCTTATCCCTTCTGCTTATTTTGGAGGCCAGACATCATTGGCTAATCTAATGGCGCGCTCGGGCGGTCACAAGCGCGGCTCGGTCTTATAGGTTAGCGTGTTGCACGATAATCACCTTTGGGAATGTGCGCGGCGGGCCGCTGGCGACTAAGGTTGAGCGTGAATGCCTTGTTCAGAAAGGAGCTTTGAAATGGGCTGCCCGCAAGTCTGTGCCAGCGCCACTCTGCAATGCAGTTTCGGTGCCGCGCCGGCGGTGCTCAACGTGCTGCCGGTCAACCGCACGCTGACCGGCGGGATGCCGGCGGCGAACATCATGGATCATATTCCGCTGGTCAATGTCACCACCTTCGGTATGTGCATGAGCATGGCCAACCCGATGGTCGCCGCTGCCACGGCGGCGGCATTGGGCGTACTGACGCCGATGCCGTGCATTCCAGCTACTGCCTCGCCGTGGATCCCCGGCGGAGCGCCGACGCTGCTATTGGGCGGGATGCCGGCGATCGATGCCAACAGCACGTTGATGTGCAACTGGGCGGGGGTGATCAAGATCGTGATGCCGGGGCAGATGCAGATGTTGATTCCCTGAGATTTTGCGTTTATCCGAATACCGCCGCCCCTCACCCCAACCCTCTCCCGGAGGGAGAGGGAGCCGACGGAGGTGTCTCACGTTCTACATCGACCTGATCGACCGAGTCGATTATGGATTCACAGCAGATCGCTCATATCGGCGTAACTCGCCAATATTCCCGGATCGGTTCCCTCTCCCTCCGGGAGAGGGCTAGGGTGAGGGGCTTTTCAGGCCTGCTGCGGATCCGTCCACTTGCGATACCACCAGCGCACCCGCGAAATCGGCTTGCCGTCGGCATCCAGCGGTCGCCCGTCCTCGGCAAATCCCTGTTCCGGCTCCATCAACTGCCCATTCAGATAACGCGCATCTACCGCCGGTTTACCGTTGGGATGAAAGCGCTGATAACGCCCCTCGCGTACGCCGTCGCGATAGAACTCGGCCTCCGCCACTTGCCCATCGGGAAAGTAATTGAACGCTTCGCCATGCAATAACCCGCGCCGGTAGGTGGCCTTGCGCTGCAACCAGCCTTCGGGCGCATAAAAACTGGCGACGCCTTGCAGCTTGTCACGCACAAACGGCATCTGCGCCGAGACCTTGCCGTTGGGGTGATAGAGCAGGGACGTGCCCTGCAATTCGCCCTGGCTGTAATTCAGGTCTGCCTGCTGGCGACCGTCATCCTTGATGTTCAACGGGCCGTCGAGTTGCCCGTCCTGCAGACGCCCCTTGAGGTGTTTGTCATCCTGCTGCAAGTCCAGCGGTGTGATCGCCATGGCTTCTCCCTGTCAGTTGACCTGCACCAGCCCGCCCTTGATGGTCAGCATGCCGCCGCCGTCCACGGTCTGTGAGGCCGCGCCCTTGTTGGTCAGGCTGATACCGGCATCGTTGGTCAGCGTTGTTCCGGCCTTGTTGTCCAGCGAAGTGCCGGCCTGGTTGGTCATGGCGGTGCCGGCCTTCTGGGTGATCGAGGTGCTGGCCGAAGTGGTCAGATCTGCACCGCTCTTGATCGTGAAACTGCCGCCGCTTTGCAGCGTGAGGGTGCCGCTGACCTTGATCGTCAGGTTGCCGTCCACCGTCAGGCTGTAATCGCCGGTGACCTTGTCGGTGTAGTTGCCGCCAGTGCTGTGATTCTGGTCGGCGCCGACCTTTACCGTACGGCTGTCCTTCACGTCGAGGCTGTCGCTGCCGGTCTGGATGGTCACGCTGCGTTTGCCTTTCTCCAGCGTCACGGTCTCGTCGCCGTCCTTCACCGTGCGGGTGCGGGCATTCTGTACGGTGAGGGTTTCATCGTGGCCGACGGTGGCGGTGGTGTCGTTGAGCACGTTGATCTTCAGGTCTTTCTGCGCTTGCAGGAACACCTCTTCGGCATCCTTCTTGTCCTCGAAACGCAGCTCGTTGAACCCGCCGCCCCCCTTGGACGACTGTGTCTTGATCCCCGACTGGGTCTGGTTGGCGGGCAAGGCATAGGGCAGGGTGTTGTCACCGTTGTAGACGCAACCGGTGACCAGCGGTCGATCCGGATCGCCATCGATGAAGGTCACGATGACTTCCTGGCCGATACGCGGCACGAACTGCATGCCGAAACCCTTGCCGCTCCAGGGCAGTACTACGCGCACCCAGCAGGAACTGGTTTCATCGTTCTTGCCGTCGCGATCCCAAGGGAACTGCAACTTGATCCGGCCGTACTCGTCGGTCCAGATTTCTTCGCCGGACTTGCCGACGACCATCGCGGTTTGCGGATGCATGCGCGGTTTTGGTGTCGTGCGTGGCGGCCGGAACGGCGTGGCTTTGGGGATTGCTTCGAAGCGGTTGCGATAGCTTTCGTGGCTGGCGTCGTGGGTGACCCGCGTGACGACCCAGTCGATGTTCAGGCTGGCGTCTTCGTGGCCATCGAGGGTGAACCAGTGGCCCGGGATCAGCCAGCGGCAATCGCTTTCGCCGACGAAACGTTTCTCCTCGCTGCGCAAACCGTCGACCCGCTGCTTGGTCAGCGAATCACCCCGAGCCTTGGCGTTGTAACCACCCGGATGCTCATAGATCGAGCGCGGCCCGGCGACGGCTTCGGCCTGACCGTAAAGTGAAGTGGTCGGCGTGGTGAACTCGTAATCCGTCGCTCGATACACCCCGGCCACGGCCTGTATACACACTTGCCCGGAGCGGATGCCATGCAGCTCACGCTTACCCATTTGCTGACCCAGATACTTGACCTTCGGGCCGTTGGGGATCTGCACGAATGCATCGTTGCTGTCGCCCAGAACCAGCGTGTGCTTGCCCTCGTCGTGGGTGAAAAACCAGAAGATGCCTTCCTCCTCCAGCAGCCGCGAGACGAAGGCGAAATCGGTCTCGCCATACTGCACGCAGTATTCGCGCGGGGTGTAACTGCCGGTCAGCGAGAGTTTGAAATCAGTGAAGCCGTGGGCCTTGAAGATCGTTGTCACGATGTCCGACGTGGCGAGGTTCTGGAACACGCGGTTGTTGCTGGCCAGGGTCAGCCACCAGAGCCAGGGTCTTAACACCAGCTGATAGCGCTCGGCAGTGGCGTCGGCAGGAAGCTGGCGAATCTCGGCGACTAGCGCGTCGAACGAGCGGAGTTGGGCGTCGTTGTGCAGGGTGGTGGTGACATGGGTGGCGACGGCGCTGGTCAGGGTGAGTGTGGTGCCGTCGTTGAGGCCGTTGAGTATTTGCGAACCGAGCACGTTCAGGGCTTCATCGCCGGACAATGACTCAGGGTAAAGCGGCGACAGCGAAGTGGCGGTGAGGGAGAGGGTGGTGTTGCTGTCGGTGGAGCGCGGCATCGAAACTCCTCAAGGTTACTGGCCCCGGGCTTCAACCGGTGATGTAAAAAAGCGTCAGATCCGGGGGGCAGGACCAGATTGAATCAGTGGAACGATTCCATTGTTCAATGTGCGATACCGCGTCTGGGGGGCTTGTTTCCTGTCTGAATGGCATGGACACCGTTTTCCCAATCGTGATTGTCGCGATTCGAAAGCAGGAAAACCTTGCCCAGCGGAGGCGAGTAGACAAGGCAACCAGGATCCCAATAGGTAATGGGACCCGGTGCACGGTTATCGTTGATATTTACATGGGTGCATCCCATCTCATCCAGAAACGCGGCGAGGTAGGAACAGAAATCCATGGACGCCATTCCATGGGGACCCCACATAGGGTTAGGTCCGAAAGCGTGGCCTGCACCCAGCCAGATGTCGAGATGGGTCAAGTGGCCGATGCACAAAATCATGTCTCGAATCGTGAAACATGCTTTGTGGAAGTTCTCTGTCTGGTCCAGAGAACTGTTGTGTATATGGGTCAGGCAGCCCTGGTTATTTCTATGCACGACTACATTCAAGCATGGTCCGGCCCCGGTAGTTCCCAAGGGTCTGGAATTGGAGTATCCCCAGTCGTCCATGTTTATTTGGTAACAGTCGGCTGGGTTGATTTCGCCGTTTAAACCGAATGCTGTCTCTAACGTAGGCATGAATTGTCCTTGATCTAATCTGTCCGTGTATAAAGCGATTGGCTACATGACCGCACAAAGCGGGGTTCTTTCGGCCTCGGCCTTGGTCTCAACAGTCGGCGCGCCGGTAAATGGGAAATATTTCCAATGAAACTGAAGTTCACCAAGGGTTTGCCGGGCCATGGCAAGCACTGCACAATCCTTTTTGGCGTCTGAAGTACTCATGAAGAGCTCGCAAAGACTCTTTGCAAACTGCACGTTGTCTTTGCAGGAGTTTAATGAGTTCTGGAGCTCATCCAGTTTTTGAATGAAGTTTTCGATGTGGTTACCAATGCTGTTCGCAGGTGAATAAGACAACATTGGATGGCAGACGCCGATACTTTTACCTTCAAGCCAGTCTCCCAACGTGAATTTACCGACCCAGCCTTGGTACAGGATTATCTCTTTCCCTGTTTTCTGGAACGCCATCCCATGTTCCCAGAGCTGCGGCGTATTGCCGTTGCCGAGATCGGCACCAAAATTCAATACGAGTGTGTACACCCCATCCGCAGAAAATGGAGTGATGGGAGTGCCTTTCTGGGGGGTGCTTATGTACTCGACCCCGCACAGTGTTTTCACAATTTTTTGCATGACCGTTGTACAAGTGTCGGTTTTAAGCAGCCTGTCTTTTTTTAGTATCAGGTTTATTTTTTCTCTTGTTTCGGCGGTGTAATTGTTTTTGTTCAGTTTTTCAAAGCTTGAACTCTGTCCGATGGAGGAACTGGGAATGGCCATGATGAGGACGGCTCTCTGTATTAATGAAAAGGCAGGGTCCTTTTGCTTTCAGGTCAACTGAAGCCCCATATTCGATAGCCCTTCGACAAGCCTTGATTGTAGGAGGCCGCAACGGCATCCAGGCAGCGGGTGACACCTTCGGAGCCCTCCAGTTTGAATTCGCCGAAGTTAGGGTCGAAAAATACACAACTGCTGCTTTTGCCAAAGAATGCCCACGGTCTGAAAAAAGCCACGGAGTGCCCGCCCAACGTGCCTTTGATCGATAAGATGAAGTACCGACAGGAAGACGTCAGCACGAACTCTCCAATGGATTTTCCGGCAGTAGCGAAGCTTTGATAGGTTTCCGCTTTTTTCTGCCCCAGCGTCCCCAACCCGCCAGTCCTTAGCGCCGACAGTGTTGCCGCCGATGGTGAGTCGGCCGAGTCGCCGCTGATGTCCAGATAGTCGGACTGGAAGTCTGATGCCTGGCGCGCCGTACGTTGCTCATGCAACAGTCCGGTCTTCAAGGTCGGTTTCACAATTTCGCTGAGGTAGTCGTTTCCGTTTTTCTTGGCGATAAGCCAAGCGGTACTGACCCCTCGACAGATTCCGTCTCTATTGTCGGCGACGAGTAAAAGAAAGCTGGATTGGCCGAAGGCGTGGATACCTTCTCCATGCCCTTCGATTTTGTCGCATATGGTTTTGTAGCTCATGCGGCCTCCCTGATCCTGATGACGCGCTTGCGCGCAACTACTCCAACACCCACTCCGCCAACTTACCCGTCACCTGCGACATCAACACGTTCTCGACATCCCGCGCACCCGCTGCGCTGCATTTGGCGAGCACTGCTTTCACAATTCCTGAATCAAATTCGAATTGCTTGCCCGTTGCCGCCTTGTAGCGGCCGCGCAGTTTTTCCAGCTTCGCCAAGACAATCCCTTCCAGCGTCGCCTCATCCAGCGGCCGGTACGCAACCACCGTCATGCGTGCCAGAAACGCCGGGCGGAAGGCTTGCAAAAGGACTTTGTGCAGCGCCTCGTTGAAGGCGTCAGAGCCGATCTGTGACACGGGCGTATCGAGCAACAGCTCGGCCCCGACATTGCTGGTGGCGAGCATCACGGTGTTCTTGAAGTCCACCACCAGCCCGGTGCCGTCCTCCATCAAGCCTTTATCGAAGACGTTGTAGAACGCTTCCAGCACATCCGGATGAGCCTTCTCGATTTCGTCCAGCAACACCACCGAATACGGTTTGCGTCGTACGGCTTCGGTCAGTACGCCGCCGCTGCCATAACCGACGTAACCCGGCGGGGCGCCCTTGAGTTGGCTGACGGTGTGGGCTTCCTGATATTCGGAGAGGTTGATGCTGATCAGATTGCGTTCGCCGCCGTACAAGGCATCGGCCAGCGCATACGCGGTTTCGGTTTTGCCAACGCCCGTGGGCCCGACCAGCAAGAACACACCGACAGGTTTTTGCGGATCGGTGAGCCCGGCGCGATAGGCCTGGAGACGCTGGGCAATGGTTGCCAGCGCTGTGGTCTGGCCCATCACACGCAAGCCCATGCGTTGGCCAAGCGTACGTACCGCGTGAGCTTCGTCAGCCAGCATTTTGCCGACGGGAATTCCGGTCCAGCCTGCGATCACCGCAGCCACGGTCTTGCTGTCGACCTGTTCGGGGACCAGCGGATCATCCTGGCGAATCGCATCGAGCCCGGCTTCCAGGCGCAGCAGTTCGGCGGCCAGGTGATCGATGCGGCTGTCAGTGGCCTCGTCGGGTTTGTCGCTGTCGGCGCGTTCACTGAGGTCGAGCAATTCGCGGCGGGTGTCGAGCAGTTCGCGCACGGCGACGCGCTCTTCGCTCCAGCGGGTTTCCAGTTCGCGGATCGCCTGGACGTTGGTCTTCGATTCACTTTCCAGCAAGGTGATGCGTTCGCGGTGATCGAGCCCTGTGGCTTGTTCGCGGCGCAGGCGTTCGACTTCTTCTTTCAGGCTTTGCTGGCGATGGCGCAGGCTCTCCAGCGGTGGCGGCACGTCGTGCTGGCCGAGGGCGACCCGGGCGCACGCGGTGTCGAGGACGCTGATGGCTTTGTCCGGCAACTGACGGCCGGAGATGTAGCGGTGTGAGAGTTTCACCGCGTCGTGGATCGCCGCATCCAGCACTTGCACACCGTGGTGCTGTTCGAGTTTGGCAGCCACACCGCGGAGCATTTCCACGGCGGTGATTTCGTCAGGTTCCTCGACCTGCACAAGCTGAAAGCGGCGGACGAGGGCCGGGTCTTTCTCGAAGTATTTCTTGTATTCCATCCAGGTCGTGGCGGCGAGGGTGCGCAACTCGCCTCGGGCCAGCGCTGGCTTGAGCAGGTTGGCTGCATCGCTGCCGCCCTCGGCACCGCCGGCGCCGATCAGTGTGTGGGCCTCGTCGATAAACAGGATGATCGGCTTGTCGGCGTTGCGCACCGCGTCGATCACACCTTTGAGTCGTTGTTCGAATTCACCTTTGACCCCCGCGCCTGCCTGCAACAGGCCGAGGTCGAGCACCCGCAGGCTGACTTCCTGCAACGACGGCGGTACGTCTGCGGCGGCAATGCGCAGCGCCAGGCCTTCGACCACGGCGGTTTTGCCCACGCCCGGTGCGCCTACCAGAATCGGGTTGTTTTGCCGGCGCCGCAAAAGAATATCGATGCACTGACGAATCTCGCCGTCGCGACCAACGATCGGGTCAATGCGCCCGGCGTGGGCGTCGGCAGTCAGGTCCTGGGTGTATTGATCCAGCACCGAGTCCTGCCGAGGTGCAGGATTTCCGGAGGACATTGAGCGCGGGCCGACGTGCTCGCGGGAGTTTTCGGTCCAGTCCAGCAGATTCGCCCGCAAGGCTTCCTTGGGGATTCGCAGCAGTGACGAAGCACTGTTGAGCAGCAGGCTGCGGCGCTCGTCACGGTCGATCAAGGCCAACAGCAGAAGCCCGGAACGAATACCGTCGATCCCCAACACGCTGGCCTGCACCACCGCGTCTTCCAGCAATCCCAGCGTGTGCGATGACAGTGCCGGGGTGCGGGTACTGCCAGCCTTGAACAGGTCCAGTGCCTTGTTGATTTCAGCTGTCAGTGCATCCCGTTCCAGCCCGAAACGTGGCAGCAGGTACGCGAAATCACCTCCTTCGATGTCGAGCAGTTCCAGCAACAGATGCTCGATTTCGACAAAGTGATGCCCGCGCTGCAAACAGCGCTGGGCGGCGCGTTCGAGGGCGCGGCGGTTGTCCGGGTTGAGGCGTCCGATCAGGCTGGCCAGTTCCATTTCAGGTGATCTCCAGCTGACGAAGACGGGTTTCGATGCGCTGCACAGTGAGGCTGGCCTGCCGTTGCAATCCGCCGTTCCAGCTCAGCAGCACCGGGGCCTGGCGACCGAGCTTCATCGGTCCGGCACCACGCACCAGCATCACCAGTTTCACGTCCAGATCCGGGCCGAAATACAGCGCCGCCAGGCTCGCCAGTGCGGGGTGCGCTTCACCGTCCGGCAAGAAACGCCCGGCCTGCGCCGAAGACAAGGGGCCAAGCGTCAGGCGAATCCCCGCGTGTTCATCCCAGACCCGAGTACCGGCCACGGCGCTGCGTCCGAGTTGCAGGTTGCGTCCGCCGGCCTTCATCACGCTGCGGCTGGCAGCCGGAATCTCACGCCATGCGCCTTCGTAGGCGCTCAGCTCCACCGGTACGGAAAACTGCTCGCGGACAACGGCTGCGAACCCCGCCAGAGATCGGCGGCCATCGGCGTAGAGCGCGGTGCAGGCCAGAACGGCGCAGTCTGGAATCCCTTGGCGTTCTTGCAGGGACTTGGGCAACAACCCGGTCAGCGCCCGCAATTGCGCTTGCACCGGCGAAGCGCCGGGCGTGGTAAAGCCGAGGGCGATCCGGTGTTTGCGCATCACCTTGTAGAGCAGGCTGAGCAGCCGATGCTGGAACAGATCGAGAAATTCGGCGGGCGCGAGATCCTTGGCCCGGGCCCGTTGTTGCAGCCATTCCTGATAGGCGTAGGGCAGCGGGCCGTCGGGACCGCCGAGGCCGAACATCGGAGTGTTCAGGGTCAGTGGTTCGCCCGGTTTTTCCTCAAGGCTTTCGATCTGGCTGGCGGCGAACACTGGCGTCAATGGCCCGCGCAGTTTCAACGCTTCGGTCTGCGGGGATGTACCCGAGCCAAGGGAATCGGCCTGCGGCTGTTCGCGCTCCAGCAACAGCAACGCCTGCAACCATTCGAATGCCTGCGGATCGCGGCGCAGTCGCTGGCCCAGCGTCAGAGCGACAGGGGCATGCCGGCTTGGGGTTGCCATGCCTTGACCTCCTTGTCAGCCTGCATGAGCACCGTGCGCACAAAGCGATTGGCCGTGGCGTACACCGAAAAGAACTGCGCGAGTACCGCCGAGAACAACACCGCGCTGCTGCCGACGAAATGTTGCGGATCGAGCTGCAATTGCACTTCGAGTCCATTGCGCCAGCCACGCCAGGCATCGGCGCCGACGTGGCCGATCACCCGTTCGCAAGCGAGGCCCAGCAAACCTTCGATCTGGCGCAGGGCGCTGGCTTCATCGCGCAGGTTATGCAGATGAAGAATTTCCTTCAGTGCATCCAGGGCCTGTGGCCCTTCGACCAGCGACAGATGATTGAGGGTCAGTTGCGACACCAGTCGCCAGCGTGAATCGCCGTCCAGTCGCGGCAGACTCTGCGGGCTCGGCGGATTGCGCAGGCGTGCCCACGCCACCGGCCCCGGCCGCTCGAATCCCAGCGGCGTACCGGCTGGCAGGCTCTGGGCCAGATGCCGGTTGGTGCACAGCAGTTCGGCCGTGAGGCTGTAGTCGGGCAGGTCGGTTTGCGGTTCAAAACGGGTGTCGACGACGCTGACCAGAAGATCACTGCCGAGCCGGTTCGGCGACTGGCCACTGACTCGCCGCGCATGCCAGTAACGCTGTTGATCGCCGCCGCTGTGCTGGCTGCCGTAATACGCCGGCAACCGTTGCACGCCGGCATTGGAGCTGGAGCGCATCCCTCGAATACTGTGGATCTCGACGCTGTTTTCCCGGTGGCTGTCGGCGATCAACCGGTATTCGCTGCGGGTGCCGTCGGGGCGCAACGGCTCGGAGGTGCGTGGGAACAGGTTGATCACCGGTGCACAGCCCAGTGCGATATCGCTGGCCTGCAAGTGCAAACGGCCGGCCGGTGCACGGTCGAAAACGATGTAGAGGTAGAGCGTCTGGCTGTCGCTGGAAACACCGCCGAGTGGCAGGTCGAAGAAATGAAACTTCTCGGGAAACGTAAAGTACTCTGCCAGAAGACGCATGCCCGGATGCACACCGTCCTCGTCCGGCAGCAAGACTTCGTCGTCGGCGAACCCGACGATCTGCGGCAGTCCCTTCAACTTCGCCGGAATACTTCCCGGTGAGCCTGCGAGTACCTGCACTGCATGAGCGCCGAGCAAGTCATAGAGGCCCGCGTTGATCACCGGTGAGGCGGCCAGATGAATGCGTAAACTTTCGATGTTCAGCTCAGACCATCGGCTTTCGCCAAGGCAACGCAGGCTCAGGCGCAAAGCCGAACGAGACTGCGCCACACCGGTCAACGCCTGGGCTTCGTCACTGCCGAGCAACAGTGCTTCAGTCACTTCGATCGGCCACAACCGCACCGCAGCACTGGTGCGAAAGTGAATGCTTTCGCCCTTGCTGGTGGTGACGAACAGCGGAGTGTCCCGGGGCAAGGGATAGCCGCCGTCGAGTTTGCCTTTGCTCGGGTCAGGCTCGAACTGCACGATGGCGCAAGACGGCAGCGGGCGCACGGCCAAGGGGTAGAGCTGCTCCAGCAACGCATCGCTGAACTCGGCGTAGTCGTCATCCAGACGCCGTTGCAGACGCGCCGCGAGCAGGGCGAAGCCTTCGAGCAATCGCTCGACGTGCGGGTCCGGGCATTCACCGGGAGACAGTTCCAGCCGCCGCGCAACCTTCGGATAGCGCTCGGCAAACTGGCTGCCGGCGTGGCGCAACCAGGTCAGTTCGCGTTGGTAGTAGTCGAGCAGTTGCGGGTCAATCGAGTCGCTCATGGCGCACCTCCAGCCCCTCGTTGCCCGGCTCGATGACAAATGCCACCGGCCAGTGCTGCGAGCCGCTGCGCAATTCGCCGAGCAGGCGGATGCTCAATCGCTGTGGCTGTTCGGGCAGGGGATTGACCTGAACCTCGCCCAGCAGCAGGCGCGGTTCGAAATGGGTGACGGCCTCGCGAATGTCCCTCGCCAGTCGACGACGGTCATCGCTGCGCTGTTGTTGCAGGGCGCTCCAATCGGCGATGCCGTAGTCGATCACGCTGGGCGGGGAGGTCAGCGGCCGTGGGCCGCGGCGAGTGTTGAACAGGCGCGACAGTTCCGTGTGCACCGAGTCGAGCAGCCCTTGCAGATCGAACGCCTGCGCGACATCGGACTCGCTGCACGCGAGGCGTTCGAACAGCGGCGCAAGGATACCGGTGCCTGCCATGGCCGGGGCGCCTGGTTAGCTGACCAGCTTGTTGGCGGCCAGATCCCAGGTCGAGGCAGCCGTGCCTTCCTTGGTGCCGTCGTCCTTCTGCGCGGTCAGCTCCCATTTGATTTTGGTGAAGTTCAGGGACAGGGTTTCCACCGGTTTGCCACCGGTACCGCCACTGACGCTGACGTTGGAAATCACCACATTGGTCAGGGTGTAGACAATGAACGGAAGCAGTTGGCCGCTGCCTTCGGCGGCGTTGCGGCCGATGGTGATCTTGGCTTCCGGAATCGGTTTGCCAGCGCAGCAGTATTCGTTGAGGGACGGCGTCGAGGTGTCGACGAATTTGGTCAGAGTGAACTCGCCGACATGGGGTTTGCCCGACGTCCGTTCCGAGTTGCTGACATCGTTGGTGACTTGCATCGCCACGTTGTGGCTGTAGGACATGACTTCGATCTTGTCCGCAAATCCCTCGAGCAGGCTGTCGCCTTTGATGTCGCCGCCGAGGTCGAGAATGATTGCATCCATCGCTTGAAACTCCTGAAGGTTATCGCGCTAGACAAACGGGGGAGCGCCCGCAGGGAAATCCTGCGGGCGCAGGCAGGTCAGGCTGCTACCGGAGGCGGCAGGGTGGCGACCAGGCGGATCGATGCCGTCAGCTCTTCCAGCTGGAAGTGCGGCCGCAGGAACACGGTCGCGCGATAGGCACCGGGTTTGCCGGCGACTTCGGTGACGTCCACCCGCGCTTCACGCAACGGGTACTGCGCCTTGATTTCCTGCGGCGCGTTGTCGTTGATCAGCACGTAGTCGGCGATCCAGTTGTTGAGGTAGGTCTGCACGTTGTCGCGGGTCATGAAACTGCCGACCTTGTCGCGCATGATCACCTTCAGGTAATGGGCGAAACGCGAGGCGGCGAGCACGTACGGCAACATCGCCGAGATGCGGGCGTTGGCGTTGGCCTCGTTGGTGTTGTAGACCTTGGACTTGTTGGTGGTCTGGCCGCCGAAGAACACCGCAATGTCGCTGTTCTTCTTGTGGCACAGGGCAATGAAGCCCAGGTCGTTGAGTTCCTTCTCGCGGCGGTCGGTGATCGCCACTTCGGTCGGACATTTCAGCGACAGATCACCGGAGCTGGTGCGGAAAGTATGCGCCGGCAGCCCTTCGACCGCGCCGCCACCTTCAGCACCACGGATCGCTGCGCACCAGCCGTACTTGGCAAAGGCTTCGGTGATGCGTTGCGACAGCGCCCACGCGGCGTTGCCCCACAAGTATTTGCTGTGGTCGGTGCCGTTGGTGTCTTCGACGTAGTTGATGCCTTCCACCGGTGAGGTATCCGGGCCGTAAGGCAGGCGCAGCAGGAAGTGCGGCAGCACCAGCGAGACATAGCGCGAGTCTTCGCTCTCACGGAACGAGCGCCATTTGATCAGCTCCTGGCTCTCGAAGACCTTCGACAGATCACGCGGCACGGCCAGTTCGGTGAAGCTGTTCATGTCGAACAGACGCGGGCTGGCGGCAGCGATAAACGGGGCATGGGCGGCCGCGGCGACGTTCGACAGTTTCTCCAGCAGGCCAATGTCCTGCGGGTGGCGGCCGAAAGTGTAGTCACCCACCAACAGGCTGAACGGGTGGCCACCGAAGGTGCCGTATTCCTCTTCGTAGATCTTTTTGAACAGGGCGCTCTGGTCGAACTCGACGGCTTTTTCCAGGTCGTTCTGCAACTCTTTCTGCGTCACGTTGAGCAGGCGCAGTTTCAACCGGGTGCTGGTTTCGGTGTTCTGCACCAGCATGTGCAGGCCACGCCAGGACGCTTCGAGTTTTTGCAGGTCCGGGTGATGCAGCACTTCGTTGAGCTGGGCGCTGATCAGCTCGTCGATCTGGCTGATGCGGTCGTTGATCATCGCCACGGTGTCCTTGTCGATGGCCATGCCTTCGTCGAGTACCTGGGTGGCGAATTCCGCGAGCATGTCGCGGGCGTAGTCCTGCTGGCTGTCGTCATGGGCCATGCGGCCCTCGGCGATGATCCGGTCAAGCAGGGATAAAGTTTCGGCGGCAGCATTTTCGCTGGCTTGATTCTGGGCGGCGGCGGGCATGGCGAATTCTTCCTCGGTCAGGTGGACGATCAGGCTTGCGGTTCGGCCGGGGCCTCGGCATCAGCTGCCGGGACAGCGGTGTCCGGGCGGGCCGATTTGATCTCTTGCAGGCCTTCGGTGTTGGCGATCACGTCGCGCAACAGCTTGTCGAGATCATCGTTGCCGTCGAGTTTGGTCAGCAGGTCGCGCAGGCGCTGACGGGCTTCGAACAGACGGCGCAGCGGGGTGACTTGCTCCACCACCTTGACCGGGTCGAAATCGTCGATGTGTTTGAAGTTGAGTTCGATGTTCAGCTTGCTGTCGTCGCCGCTGAGGGTGTTGTTGACTTGCAGCGTGGCGCGGGGGCCGATGGAAGCGAGCACTTCGTTGAAGTTGTCGCGGTCGATTTCGGTGAAGCGTCGTTCGGTCAGTTTCGCCAATGGTTCGAGCGGCTTGCCCGAGAGGTCGGCCAGGATCCCGACGACCAGCGGCAATTCCTTTTTCTCGATGGCGTTGCCGATTTCGACGTCATAGGTGATTTGCACTCGGGGCGGGCGAACCCGGTCGAGCTTGTGCTGGGTACTTTCTGCCATGTCGGCGGACTCCGATGCGATGAGCGGGCGCAATGCATCGGGGAGGCCCGTTCATCGCTTTCCCTTGCTGGACCACAGGTTAGAAAGGGAGGCAGATGACCTGTCGTTCCTTTGACAAACCTTCCACATTCGGCTGTAGGAACCGAACTACCCAAGACGCTAGAACAGGTCTATAAAAATGCAAGCGAAAAACATTTTTGGACTGCCTCGCGAAAAGGAAAATTCATTTTGTCTGGACGACTTTTTCTAACAATCGGTTTTGCGCTGCTCGCGGGGTGTTCGTTCTTCGGGCCGAAAGTCGACCTCGACAGCCTGACTCTCGACGTCGCGCCCAAGGCCAATGACGACACGCCGATCGCTGTGGACTTCATTGCGGTCAACGATCCGGATCTGCTCAAACAATTGTCGGGCATCAGCGCCCAGCAGTGGTTCGCCGGCCGCGAGCAGTACCAGCGCGACTATCGTCAGTTGATGAGCGTGTGGGGACTGGAGCTGGTGCCGGGGCAATTCATCGACCGCCAACCCTTCCCGCTGGGGGGCAAGCGGGCCGCTGGACTTTTAGTCTTCGCCAGCTATAACACACCCGGAGCGCACCGCTTGCGGCTGGACGATCAGAGCGATGCGTGGCTCAAGTTCGACAGCCGCGAGATGAGCCTGGTCAGCAAGGAAAACTGAAAAACACCGTCCGCCGCCGGTTCGCGGTGCAGTCGAAGGGAGTCGTATGAGTCTGCTACCTGACGCGGTCTGCTGGCATGAAGGCATGCAATTGCTGCCACAGCATTTTCAGTTGCAGGGCCTGCGGGCCGAGGCGCTCGGCGCGCATCTGGCCCAGGCCTGCAATCCGTGGTTCTTTGGGGTCAGTCACATGGAGTTCGACCCTTCGGCGATGAGTGCCGGGGTGGTGCGTGTGATGTCCTTGCAGGGAACGATGCCCGATGGTTTGCCGGTCAATCTGCAGGCGGGTGTCGGGCCGTTGCTGGAACTGGATGTCGGCCCGTCGATCAACGAAACCGACGATGCAACGGTCACCGTGTATCTGGCAATCAGCCCTTTGTGGCGTGCCGGTCAATTGCTGCCGCTCAAGGGCCGTTTACAGTCGGTGGTCGGCGAAGCTCTGCCGGATCTCACCAGCGGTGAGTTTCCCGAATCGATCACGGTGTGGCGACCCAATCCACGGCTGTGCACGCAACTGAACAAAGCCGATTCGATCTGCCTGCCGCTGCTGAAAATCCGCAAGGAGGGCGGCGGTTTCCTGCCGTTGCCCTATACACCGCCAACGCCGGTCCTGTTACCGGAGTCGCCGCTGGGTCGGCGGATTGCCGGGCTCTGCGCGCGGGCCCGGGAGAAATGTATGTTTCTCGGCGGGCGTCTGCGTCAGGCACAACAGTCCGGCAATCAGGACGATGCGCTGGAGATTCGCCGTCAACTGACCGCGTTATGGACGCGACTGCCGGAAGTCGAAGGCTCGCTGAACAGCCGCATCGCTCATCCGCAGGCATTGTATGTGCAGTTGCTGGGGCTGGCGGGTGCCTGGTCGGCGCTGGATCCGCTGGCAGGTGTGCCGTCGTTTGCACCGCTGGATTTTTTCGAATTGCAGCGTGGATACGAACCGCTGCTCGACTGGCTGGAAACCACGCTGGAACTGATCCGCGCCGGTTATCGCAGCATCGCCTTCGAACGCAGCGAACACAGTTTTTCCATTCAGTTGCCGGACGAACAACCCAGTCAGCGACTGGTCATCGGTCTGCGCATGCCCAACGGCGCCAGCGAACAGGCGGCCGGCGAGTGGTTGCGCGGGTCGATCATCGCTTCGGCGCCGCACATTGCCTTGCTCAGCCGTCAGCGCATGAGCGGCCTGACACACCAGGCCATGAGCCGCAGCGAACAAGTGGCCTACAGCGTCGGCGACGATACCCGACTGTTTGTGGTGACGGCTGAAGGCAACTGGTTCGACGCGCAGTTGCCGCTGATGATCGCCGCGCCGGCCACCCGGTTGACCAGCAGTCCGTGGCAAGTGGTGCTGTTTGTCGCCCAGAACAGTGAAAGTGCCTGATCACACAAGGAACGCCGTATGTCGCAAGGAAGTGCCGCAAGCCTTGGGTTGCAGGACGCACCGTTGAGCAGCGCGTTCCGTCAGACGTGGCAGCAATGGCAACTGGACTGGACTCAATTGCCCAAGGACATCGAGGACGATGCGGCGCTCGTCGAAACCGTGGTCGAGCTGTCCACCCAGGCTTCACAGCGTTTGTGGCGTACGGCGTTTTCGCGGGTCGGCGACTCGGCGACCGAACAGGTCAAGGCGCTGGTGTACGCCTTTGTGGCGCTGGTCGATGAAACCCTGCTGTTCAGCCCATGGCCGGGGCAGGGTGCCTGGCAGGAAAAGCCGTTGGAGTCGCGCCTGTATGCCAGTCGTCAGGCGGGTGAGCAACTGCCGGCGGCGATTCAAACCCTTCTTGATGAACAGCAACCCACCACCCGTGACCTCGCCAACGTCTACCTGCAATGTCTGATCCTCGGTTTCCACGGGCGCCTGCGCGGCGAGCACAGTCAGGCGCAATTGGAAAAATGGCGGCTGGCACTGTTCACCTTTGCCTGGCAGGACGAGGCCAGTTACGACGATGTCAGCCAGCGCCTGATGCAGCCGTCGCTGGCTGCGCCGCTGCAACTGCCGGTGCGCACGGCGTTGCCGGACGGCTTCCGTCTGGCGTTGGGCATTCTGGCGATGGTCTTGTTGCTGACCGGGATCGGTCAGTTCTTGTGGAGTGACATTCGTTCCGAGCTGGAGCCGGTGCTGCAAACCACCGACTCGATGGCGGCGCCGGAGCAAGACTCATGAGTACCTTGACGATCGTCGCGTGGGTGGTCGCCGTGGTGTTGCTGCTGGTGATCGTCGGTGTGGCGGTGTGGTGGCTGCGCACTCGAAGCGGCGCGGCGATCCGCAGCTTCTATCTTGCAGTGCGGCATATGGAGCAAGAGCAGGGCACTCACGATCGCTATCAGTTGCCATGGCTGCTGATGCTCGGCGATGAAGTCCAGGGCACGCAACTGGTGACGGAATGGCGCCTGCAACCCACCGACAAACCGGCCTGGTTCGGTCGTTGGTGGTCGGACCCCGAAGGCGCGGTACTGGTAGTGCCCCAAGGTCTGTTTCTGCCGGAAGACGGCATGCATCTGCAACGTGGCGGCTGGTGGCGATTGCTCGGGCTGATCCTGCGCCTGCGCAGCAAGCGCCCGCTCGACGGAGTGATCTGGACAGTGCCGGCCAGTCGCCTGGGCAATCTGGAGCAAGCGACGCAGTTGGGGCTTGCGGCGCGCCGACGCTTCATCGATCTGCTGCAGCGCTTTGGCCTGAGTGTGCCGGTGTACGTGATCGTCACCGGCCTTGAGGAGCTGCCGGGGTTTCAAGACCTGATCAGTGCGCTGCCGGATGAGGCACGCGAGCGCACGTTGGGCTGGTCGTCGCCATTTGCGCGGGATGCGGTGTGGCAGGGGCAATGGAGTGATCAGGCGCTGGATCGGCTGCACCGCGCCGTCGCCGAAGCAGTGATTGAAATCGGCACCTTGTCCGGGAATCTGAGTGCGGATCTCTATGCCTTGCCGGAGCGTCTCGAAACGCTGCGACGTGGTTTGCAAAACGTTCTGGAGCCGGTGTTCCAGGGCAACGCGCAGGGCGAGGCACCGTGTTTTCGCGGCGTGTATTTCAGCGCCAATCAACCGGCCGACGACGCACTGGACGGCTTCAGCGCCGATGACAGTGGCTTGCAGCGCAGCGTGTTCATGCGGCAGTTGTGGCGCCAGCGCCTGGTCGGCGAGCGTGGTCTGGCGCTGGGCGTGCCGCGCCTGTTGCGCCTGCGTCAGCGTTGGCAACGGCTGACGGCCGGCGTGGCGCTGGTGGTCGGGGTTGTCTGGGCGCTGGCGATGTTCTGGGTGTGGAACCAGTCGGTCAAGGACGCCCATGAACTGGCGCGGCTGATGCAGGGCGCGCACAAGAGCTACGTCACGGTCACCGATGACGCACACCGCGTCGAGCCGACCCGGCGCAACGTACAAAGCTTCTGGCGGGTACTGGAAAAAGCGCCGCACTGGCACTACGTGTCGCTGGCGTTCCCGTCTTCGTGGTTTTCTTCTGTGGACGTGAAGATCGAGCGGGCCGTGTTCCAGGCTGCCCAGCGTCATATGGTTGAGCCGCTGCATGCGTTGCTGGTGGCGGAGCTTGCGAAGATCAAGGCGATCCGCACGACGGATCGGCGCAACAGCGTCGAAAGCGAAGACCCGGCGCAGTGGCAGAACTACCAGAAAGCCACGGACCTGGTGGACCGGGCGCTGCGCCTGGAGCAACAGAACCAGTTGTTCGCCGAGGTGCAGAACAATCAGCGGGCCCCGCTGGACGACCTGGTGCAACTGAGCAACAACGCGCTGTCGCTCAACCTCAACGCGGCGACGGTGCCCCACGCCGCTTATTACAACCGGCTGTTGGCGGCGGGGGACAGCGGTGATTTGCAGGCCCTCGATCTGAGTGTCGAACGGCCGCAGATTGTCAGCAACTTCAACGGGCTGATGGAGCGCTGGCTCGATCAGTATTTCCTGGCCGACAATTTCGTCAGCAAGGCCGGCTACCTCAAGCTGCACCTGGAGCAGCTTGAGGCCGGGAGTGGCAACAGCCTCAGCGAGCTGGAAGACCTGCGCGCGCTGATCGATGACCTACAAGCGGCGATTGCCCTGACCAATTCGACCTGGAGTCGCGGCAAGGGCCAGGAACTGGTGCCGGGCTACCGTGAATTTCTCGACAAGGTGCGCAAAAGCACGTTGCTCGGGCCGGCGGTCGAGCAACAACTCGACGCCCAGGCGGGCAAGCTGCAGCAGAGTTTCCGCGATCAGTGGATTGCTCAGGTCGGTTCGCGCGGCAACTTGCTGGTGCAGCAGGGCAGCGGGCAACTGGCGTTGCAGGATCAGGTGGTGAAACTCAATAACGCGGTGCAGGCGCTGTTCAAGCGGGACTTCGTGTCCATCGCCATGCGGGCCACCGAAGATAACGTCAACCTGCAAGGCCAGACCGTCGATGGCGACGATCTCAATACCTCGCTCAACTACTTCACCAGCTACAAGAGTTATGTCGCCGAAGAACTGCCGCGCATTCCGCCGATTTATCGCGACGCGTTGCTGCAAGCGGCCGAAGGCGCGGCGGCGCAGGCCATGTGGTTGAGCCTGAAGGATCACAACGACCAGACGCATCCGTACGCCGTGTTCAATGTGCAGGCCGAGCAGGCCATGGCTTTGCAGAAGGCTTTTGTCGAGGTCCATCGCAGTGATCTGGCGGCGCGTCTGCAAAGTGCCTTGAACCGTCGGGCCATGGCGCAGATCGTCAACGGTCTGGATGAAATCACCGCGCAACCGCTGTTCGGTGGCCGGACTGAAATCAGTCAGTGGGACGGCTCGAAAAACCTCGGCCTGCAACTGTACGGCGCCAGCGATGTGCAGGATTTGAAGCTCAGCCTCAAGCAGCAATTCAACACCATGCTCGGCATCACCGAAAGGCGCACTTCGGCGTTGCAGTGGCTGATGACCCAGCAGGGCAATCTGTCGGCGCTGGATTACGAGCGGGTGACCCAGTTCAGCGCACTCAACGACGAACTGCTCAAGTACAAGGATTCGAACCCGGCCAGTTCGCCGGCACAGATCGAGCAATTGGTCAGTCGCGATTTCATTGAAATGGACACGGGCTCCTGCGTGCAGGTGTTACAGACCGCCAATCTGGCAGGCGGGCGCGGCACCCTGGCGATGCGAGCGGTGGAGTTGCAACAGTCGGCCATGCAGCGTTGCCAGTACCTGCAACAGCAGCAGGCCGCAGCGGCGTGGAATGAGCTGGCCAACTATTTCAATCAGTACCTGGCCGATCGCTTCCCGTTTGCCAACGGCGTGCAGGCGCAGGATGCCGACCCGGCGCGGGTTCAGCATTTTCTGGAGATCATCGATAAACGCCTGCCGGTGGCCCAGGCCGGACTGGTGCTGAGCCAGACCCCGGAACGACTGGCAGCGGAAGATTTTCTTAACCGTTTGAAGCAGGCGAGCCTCTGGCTGACCCCGCTGTTCGTGCGTGACAAGAGTGGCATTCTCGGGGTCGAGATGGACGTCCGCTGGCGTACCGACCGCGATGATGAGCGTGGCGCCGATCAGGTGATCGCCGGGGGCTTGCTGGCCGGCAGTCAGCAGATCAGCTATCCCGCCGCCGAGCAGCAGAACCTGCGCTGGATGGTTGGCCAGCCGATCCGCCTGACCCTGCGCTGGGCGCGCAACGGCCGCGAGCGCCCGGTCAACGATCCGCTGCAACCGAACCTGGTGGTGCGCGACATGGAGGCGGGGTGGGAGTACGGCGGGCCATGGTCATTGCTGCGGCTGATGCGCGCGCATTTCTCGGTCCAGCGCCAGCCAAGCATGGATTACACGGATTTCCCCTTGACCTTGCGCCTGCCGGTCACCGCACTCAACGACAGCGTCACCACGGAGTTCACCCGGATGTTCGTGCGTCTGTCGTTGATGAGTCAGGGCTCGAAACTGCCGTTGTCGATTCCACCGTTGCCGACCCGGGCGCCGCGTTCGCCGTTCCAGGTGACCGGCACCACCGCCGCCATTGAATCCCGCGAGGAGGGCCTGTGAGCCTGCCATCTGCAACCTTGCCCGACCTGATCGATCAGTTGCTCGCACCGGTCAGCGCCGATACGCCGTGTGGTGCTGATCTGCGTTATGAACGCGAGTTCGATCAATTGCGTGACCTGCGCCGTGAAGACGATGCGAGCCTGCCGACCGGAGTCTGGCAATCGACGCTGAAACAGGCGAACTGGCCGGCAGTGGAAAAACTCACCACGACCTTGCTGATCGAGCGCAGCAAAGACCTGATGCTCAGCGCCTGGCTCGGCGAGGCCTGGTTGCATCTTCAGGGGCTGGACGGTTTGCCCGGGAGCCTGGCGCTGATCGCGGGATTGTGTGAGCGTTATCCCGAGCAGTTGCATCCACGGGCCGAGGAAGGTGATCAGTCGTGGCGGGTGATTCCGCTGGAGTGGCTGGTGCGTCGGTACAGTGAGGTGCTGCTGACCCGGGTGCCGCTGTTCGGCTCCCACAACAGCGATTTCGAGGCGTACAACCTGGAAACCTGGCGCCGCTTGCAGGTGCAGCAGGTGCAGGTCAACGACAGCAAGAATGCCAAGACTTCGGCAGAGACCGCACGCAATGAACAGAAGAAGCTCAGCGAACAGGTGCGCGCCACGCCATTGGCATTCTGGCTGCGCCAACAGGGCAATCTGCTGCTGAGCCAGCAACACCTGCAGCGCCTGAACGCCTGGAGCGATACGTATCTGGGCGATCTAGGGCCAGGTTTTCAGCCCTTGCAGGACATCATTCAAGCGCTGCTGAAACTGGTTCAGGAGTTCATCGCCATGCACCCGCAAAAACCGGCGCCGGTCGCCGCTGTCGAAGCCCCTGTGGTGGAGGCGCCGCCGGTCGATGAAGCACCCGTGGCGGCGCAGGTCTTTCGTGAGCCGGGGAGCCGTGAAGAGGCCTATCGGCAATTGCTGCTGATTGCCGAGTATCTGGCCCGCACTGAACCCCACAGCCCCGTGCCATACCTGATACGGCGCGGGGTGGAGTGGGGCAACAAGCCGCTGAGCGAACTGCTCGGCGAGTTGATCTCGGCCGACGCCGAATCGCGGCGGCTCTGGACGTTGCTCGGCGTGCTTTAGTGCACGCGCTGGTTATTCTGCTTCGGCGGCAGTGTCAGCGGTGTCAGCACCGGTTCCCCGGCAAAGAACGCCACCAGGTTTTTCCCCACCAGCTCCACGGTGCCCTGGGTGGCTTCCGGTGACAGGCCGGCGACGTGCGGGGTGAGAATCACGTTGCTCAAGGTTTTCAGCACATCGGGTACCCGTGGTTCGTGGTCGAACACATCGAGTGCGGCGCCGGCAATTCGACGTTGTTCAAGCGCGGTGATCAGGTCTGCCGTGTTGATCACGCTGGCGCGGGCAATGTTGACGATAAAACCTTTAGGGCCCAGCGCATCCAGCACGGGACGGGTCACCAGATGCTGGCTGCCGATGCCGCCGGGTGTCGCCACCACCAGAAAATCCGAGGCCCGGGCCAGTTCGGTCGGGGTCGAGCAGAAGGCGTAGGGCACATCGTTGCGCACCTGGCGGTTGTGGTAGCTGATCTCCATGTCGAAACCCAGGTTCGCGCGTTTTGCGATGGCCATACCGACCGCACCGAGCCCGAGAATCCCCAGCCGCTTGCCTGCCAGGGACGGGCGCATGATCTTCGGCCATTCGCCACGGCGTACGGCGGCATCGCAGCGCGGAATGTCGCGCACCAACGCCAGCAGCAGTGCCATGGCATGGTCGGCCACCGACGAGGCATTGACGCCGGCGCCGTTGGTCACGGTCAGCCCCCGGTTGCTGGCGGCTTGCAGGTCCACCTGTTCGTATCCTGCGCCGATCACGCAGATGATTTTCAGTGCAGGCAATGCAGCGATTTCTTCAGCGTACAGACCCAGCGGGCCACGGGTCAGTACCGCGTCGATGCGTGCACCATGGACGGCAATCGCCTGGGCACGTTCGGCGGGCGTCGGGGCGAGAATCAGGTGAAAGCCCTGTCGTTCGAGAATGGGCAGGTAGTCATTGATGGTTTCAACCAGTACCAGAACGGTGGCGGGCATTGCTCGGCTCCTGTGATCGTCGGCGTGTCGGTCGCGAAAGTCGTGTCAGAGTGCTGATTCCAGAGCGGTTTGGCAATGGCCGGCACTGCCCCGCACCAGCCAGTGTAGGAGCTGATACGGAGAGCGCGTGGGCGCTTCGTCAGAAGGCAACGTCGGCAGTGTTGATCAACCGCGCGAACGCCGCGCCGAGGGTTGCGTTGTGGTGCTCGATGATCGCCTGGGCCGGTAGTGCGGGTGTGTCCATGCAAGTGTGGGCATCGGCTACCAGCAATGGTTTGAAGCCCAGATCGGCAGCGGCGCGGCAGGTGCTGTCGATGCAGAACTGGGTTTTCATGCCGACGATGTACAGATCTTCGATTTTCGCGGCGTTGAGTTGTTGAGCCAGATCTGTGCCGTGGAAGGCATTGGGGCGGGATTTGTCGATGAAGGTGGCGTTTTCAGCGGCCAGCTCAAGTGCTGGCAATAACTGCCAGAACGCACTGCCGGCGGCAATCGGCGAGCCAACCGGCCCAGTGTGGCGCACGGCAAGGATCGGCACTTGCCGTTGGCGTGCCCGGGCGATCAAGTGCTGGATGTTGGCGAGCATACGTTCGCCGTCGTAGGGTTCTTCCTGACCCTGGAACAGGCCGACCTGCATATCGATGATCAACAGTGCTGCGGACATGGTGTTTCTCCTTGGGTACCAAACTTGCCGCACGGACGGGAGAAACAACAAGGCCCCGTCCATTGCTGGCGGGGCCTTGGGTTTGCTGCGCTGGATTTACCTCAGGCGCAAACACCACGACCCGCCGATGGCGGTCGTGGTGGTACGGGTGAGGTGCAACGCGCAAAGGTTCATGGGGCCGATCATGCTGGCGGCGTCAACGGGCTGTCAACAGATGCATCAACTGGCGTACTGGGCGATGCCGTTGCCGAATGACCAGTTTTCTTTCTTCACTTCCACCAGATTGATGAACACATCCTCCAGACGGATCGACAGGTGCGTGTTCAGGTTCTGGGCGATGGTCTGGTACAGCGCCTTTTTCTGCTCCAGCGTTCGACCCTCATTGAGGGTGATCTGGATGATCACCAGTTGGTCGCTGCGCTGGATCCCCAGGTATTGCGTATCAAAAATGAAATGCTCGCCGTCGTGTTCGGCCAGGATCTGGAAGTTGTCGTGCTCCGGAACGTTGATCGTGCTGCGCATGGCGGCGTAGATCTGCTCGCCGACGCGTTTGGCGAAGGTCGGGTCGGGGCGTTTCTTGAGTTCGACACGGACGAGGGGCATGAGAGGGCTCCATGGGGCAGGGGACTGGAAGCGGCTGCCAGTCGGTTCGCAATTGGGTATAGCCGAAAAATGCCATTGGGTGAGGCTGTTTAAAAACGTTAGGAAATGAACGCACCGTCCTGCGGGATTTACGGATGTTGCCTACGAGTGCTGCCGGATTTATCCGCTATACGGCGAGATGTGAAGCACGAAACCATAGAGAGCAGGACAGGACGCGCTCTTCAGGATGGAGCAGCGGCCTGGACGGAAATCGCCATCAGCCAAGGAAGGCCAATGCTTCAAAACAACCGCGAAAATCTGGAACTCGACAGGCTGCATAACGAAACGCGAAAACTGGTGGCTGAAAGGCAGAAGCTTCTGGCGGAAGAGAAGAAGCTGAAGTGGGAGACGTATTTTTATCCAGTCGCGGTAGTGGCCGGCGTGTTAACGGCAAGCGCGGCATTAGCGGGCGTCTTTTTCAAGTTTTGAGCGTTCGTTTTCGCAATCTTCAGACACATGACCCAAAAGGAAATCAACATGAGCACCTATGACGCCAAAGCCAGAATGGAACAACTGGAGCGGGAACACGATGAGTGGGCCGAGAAAATACGTATAAAAAACAAGAAAGAAATGCGCCCGATCTGGGGCTTGCTGGGTCTGGGCATCTTCTGCATGTCCCTTGGCTTCATATTGGCCCGGTCGATTTGATCGGGTTTACCCATGGCACATTCGGCGCCGGTACTTGCCATAAAACGACATCTGGCGTATCTGGCGCCGACAGAGTTTTTTCCAAAAACGACATTCGTCCGATCTGCTCCGCACAACCATTCCTCAGCTAAGTCTTTGCTTCCGCTCATTTATCGCGGAGAATCGCGCCCCTGTTTCGGCCGGAGCATGTCTGTCGGTTTTTTCCGACGCGTCCTGACCGAGTGGCAAGTGACCGGAATGCGGAGATCCGACCGGATGAATGATCAGGCCAATAGCGTCGAACAACGCTTTGAAGCTGCAGCACCAGCGCAACTGTTGAGCTGGAATCGCCATGACACTACCTGGATGTTGGGACTGTTTGGGACGGCCATCGGCGCCGGTACCCTGTTTTTGCCGATCAACGCAGGTCTGGGTGGCTTCTGGCCGCTGGTGATCCTCGCGTTGCTGGCATTCCCCATGACTTTCTTCGCACACCGCGGTCTGACCCGCTTCGTGCTTTCCGGTCGCGAAGGCGCCGACATCACTGAGGTGGTGGAACAGCATTTCGGCATCAAGGCCGGTGCGCTGATCACCTTGCTGTACTTCTTCGCGATCTTCCCGATCCTGCTGATCTACAGCGTCGGCCTGACCAACACCGTCGCCAGCTTCCTCGAACACCAATTGCACATCACGCCGCCGCCCCGCGCGCTGCTGTCGTTCGTGCTGATCCTCGGCCTGCTGGCCGTGGTGCGCTGCGGCGAGCAAGTGATCGTCAAGGCCATGAGTCTGATGGTGTATCCGTTCATCGTTGCGCTGCTGTTCCTCGCCGTGTACCTGATTCCGCACTGGAATGGCGGCATCCTGAGCACCGCTTCGCAGGTGCCGGCTCCTTCGGCGTTGCTGCACACGCTGTGGCTGGCGATTCCGGTGATGGTGTTCTCGTTCAACCACTCGCCGATCATTTCGGCATTCGCGGTGGACCAGAAGCGTCGTTACGGCGTTCACGCCGACGAGCGCAGCTCGCAGATCCTGTCCCGCGCCCACCTGCTGATGGTGGTGATGGTGCTGTTCTTCGTCTTCAGCTGCGTGCTGACCCTGTCGCCAGAGCAACTGGCTGAAGCCAAGGCGCAGAACCTGTCGATCCTGTCGTACCTGGCCAACCACTTCAGCAACCCGACCATCGCGTTCGCAGCGCCGTTGATTGCGTTCGTGGCCATCTCCAAGTCGTTCCTCGGTCACTACATCGGTGCCAGCGAAGGTCTGAAAGGCTTGATCGTCAAGAGCGGCAAGCGCCCGGGTGCCAAGGCTCTGGATCGGATCGTTGCGGCATTCATGCTGCTGGTGTGCTGGATCGTGGCGACCCTGAACCCGAGCATCCTCGGCATGATCGAGACCATCGGTGGCCCGGTCATCGCGGCGATCCTGTTCCTGATGCCGATGTATGCGATTCGCAAAGTACCGGCAATGGCCCGCTATCGTGGTCAGGCGTCGAACGTGTTTGTCACCGCCGTAGGCCTGGTGGCAATCTCTGCGTTGATCTACTCGCTGACGGCTTGATTCCAGGCCCGCAGCATCCAGGCGGGAGCGAGCCATTCGCTCCCGCTTTTGCAAGACCTCCTCAGTGCCTGATCCAGGGCACACATCCCAAGGCATAAACGGCTACGCTTGAAAGGCACTTTTCCCGGAGATGCCTCATGCCCCGTGCCCGACCGCAACTGATCAGCGCCAAACTGGAAAAACTTCATCCTACCCAGCTCACGGTCGGCCTCGCCGAAGTCGCTGACAAGCGTCAGGAATGGAAGAAACTCAAACGCAAGGAGCGGGCGGCGGCGCTGGATAACCACTGGTTCCCCAGTGTGCTCGGGCCTGAAGGCGTCTATTACATTGTCGATCACCACCACTTCGGTCTTGCGCTGATTCAGGAAGAGGTCAAGAAGGCGTCTTTGCTGGTGCTCAAGGACCTGTCATTTGTCGATCCGGTAACGTTCTGGAGTGTGATGAACTTCAACCAGTGGGCGCATCCCTATGATGGGCGCGGTGCGCGGCGCACCTTCGAAGCCATTCCAAAATCCATCGTCGATCTGCAGGACGACCCTTATCGCAGCCTTGCCGGACGCTTGCGCCGGGCGGGTGGCTACGCCAAGGACGCCACGCCCTACAGCGAATTCCTCTGGGCAGACTTCTTCCGCAGCCGTATCGCCAGCGACCAGATCAACGATCTGACTCCCAAATTACAGACCAAAGCCATGAACCTGGCGCGCAGCCAGGAAGCTCGGTATCTGCCGGGGTGGGTGGGTCCGATTGTCAACTGAACCCCTAAGCGCTGCTTCCCGACCCGAAGTACAAAGTCGCAGTCAGGACTTGCTGGCCGGGCTGTCGATTGCCGGCCTGTTGCTGCCCGAGGCGGTGGCGTATTCCAGTATCGCTGCGTTGCCGCCCCAGGCCGGGGTGATCGCGTTGTTTGCCGGGCTGTTGTGTTACGCGCTGATGGGCACCAGCCGGTTCGCCGTGGTTTCGGCTACTTCATCCTCGGCAGCGGTGCTGGCGGCGGCAACTGCCTCGTTGGCCGGTGGCGATCCGGCATTACGCCTGAGCCTCGCGGTCGGTCTGGTGTTGATGACTGGCGTGCTGTTTCTGCTGGCGGGGCTGTTCAAGCTCGGCAGTGTCACTTCATTTATTGCCAAACCGGTGTTGCGCGGATTTGCCCTGGGGCTGGCAGTGACGATCATCCTCAAACAGGTGGCGAGCGTCGTCGATGTGCACCTGACGGACAGCAACCTGATTCGCTTTCTGCCGCAGTTGCTGGAGCAGTGGCCGCAATGGAACCTGGCGGGCGCCGGGGTCGCGGTGGTGGCGTTGCTTTTGCTGATGCTCTGCGCGCGGTATCGCCGGATGCCGGGCGGACTGATCGTCGTAGCGCTGGGCATTGCCGCCAGTCAGTGGCTGAACCTGCCGGCCCACGGGGTGAAGCTGATCGGAGTCATCGATCTGGCGCTGGAGATGCCACGCCTGCCGAACATGCCGTTTGCCGACTGGCTGCGCCTCGGCGAGCTGGCGTTTGCCATGGTGATGATTCTGTATGCCGAGTCCTATGGCTCGATCAGCTCGTTTGCCTTGAAGCACGGCGACCGGGTGTCGTCGAACCGCGATCTGCTGGCCCTCGGTGCGTCGAATCTGTTGTCGGGCCTGTTCCATGGCATGCCGGCCGGGGCAGGGTACTCGGCAACTTCGGCCAACGAAGCGGCGGGGGCTACATCACGGTTGGCGGGTGTCGTCGCGGCGGCCGTAGTGCTGCTGATCGTATTGACGGTGCTGCCGTACATCGCCATGACCCCGGAGCCGGTGCTGGCCGCGATCGTGATTCACGCCTTGGCGCGGGCATTGAGTCTGCAACCGCTGGGCCGCTACTTCATCTGGCGTCGTGACCGCTTGCTGGTGATCTGCGCGGTGGCGGCGGTGCTGGTGCTGGGGGTGCTCGACGGCTTGCTGCTGGCGGTGGCGATCAGCGTGGTGCTGATGCTGAAACAGATGTCCTCGGCGGATATCCAGGTGCTGGGGCAAATGGGCGGCGGTCATGATTATGTTGATGTGCAGCGTCATCCGGATGCCCGGGAAATCCCCGGCGTGCTGATCGTGCGGCCGAGCGAGGCACTGTTCTTTGCCAATGTGGAACGGATACTCGGCGGCGCGCTTCGGCTGGCCCGCCATGCGCCGGCGACGGTGCACACGATCATCCTGAGTCTGGAAGAGTCGCCGGATCTGGACGGCACCAGCATCGAGGCGCTGGAGGCTTTCTTCCTGCAGGTGCGGGCCGAGGACAAACTGTTGATTCTGGCGCGCCTCAAGCATGAGGCGCAGACCGTGCTGGCACAATTGCCGGAGCTGGAACGCGAGCAGGTGCTGTTGAGTGGTTTGAGTGTGGATGAGGCGGTGCAGCAGGCACTGAAGCTCAATGCTTGAGTTTCCGGAGGCATAAAAAAACGCCGCTCATCTCGCGATGGGCGGCGTTTTTCATTGCGTTGCAGCGTTAGGCTTGAACGACCGGAATCTTGGCGTTCGCAGCAGCTTCACGGAACTCGGCAATCTGGTCGAAGGACAGATAGCGGTAAACGTCGGCCGCCATGCTGTCGATCTTGCCAGCGTATTCCATGTACTCCTCGACGGTCGGCAGGCGACCCAGGATCGAGGCAACGGACGCCAGCTCAGCCGAAGCCAGGTAGACGTTCGCGCCGTCGCCCAGACGGTTCGGGAAGTTACGGGTCGACGTCGAAACTACGGTGCTGTTCGGCTCAACGCGTGCCTGGTTACCCATGCACAGCGAGCAGCCTGGCATTTCCATGCGGGCGCCGGCCTTGCCGTAGATGCCGTAGTAGCCTTCTTCGGTCAGTTGGTGAGCGTCCATTTTGGTCGGTGGCGACAGCCACAGACGGGTTGGCAGCTGACCCTTGACCTGATCCAGCAGTTTACCGGCAGCGCGGAAGTGACCGATGTTGGTCATGCACGAACCGATGAACACCTCGTCGATCTTCTCGCCAGCAACGCTGGACAGCAGACGGGCGTCGTCCGGGTCGTTCGGCGCGCACAGTACAGGCTCGCTGATGTCAGCCAGATCGATTTCGATGACTTCGGCGTATTCGGCGTCGGCATCGGCTTCCATCAGTTGCGGGTTGGCGATCCAGGCTTCCATCGCTTGGGCACGACGTTCCAGGGTGCGCGCATCGCCGTAGCCTTCGCCGATCATCCAGCGCAGCAGGGTGATGTTGGACTGCAGGTACTCGGTGATCGACTCTTTCGACAGCTTGATGGTGCAACCGGCAGCCGAACGTTCGGCCGAGGCGTCGGACAGTTCGAACGCCTGTTCCAGGGTCAGACCTTCCAGGCCTTCGATTTCCAGGATGCGGCCGGAGAAGGCGTTTTTCTTGCCTTTCTTCTCGACGGTCAGCAGACCGTTCTGGATGGCGAAGTAAGGAATGGCATGAACCAGGTCACGCAGGGTGATGCCAGGTTTCATTTTGCCTTTGAAGCGCACCAGGATCGATTCCGGCATGTCCAGCGGCATGACGCCGGTGGCTGCGGCGAACGCGACCAGACCGGAACCGGCCGGGAACGAGATGCCCATCGGGAAACGGGTGTGCGAGTCACCACCGGTACCCACGGTGTCCGGCAGCAGCATGCGGTTCAGCCACGAGTGGATGATGCCGTCGCCCGGACGCAGGGAAACACCGCCGCGGGTCATGATGAAGTCAGGCAGGGTGTGGTGGGTGGTCACGTCGATCGGCTTTGGATAAGCCGCGGTGTGGCAGAAGGACTGCATCACCAGATCAGCGGAGAAGCCCAGGCACGCCAGGTCTTTCAGTTCGTCACGGGTCATTGGACCGGTGGTGTCCTGAGAACCGACGGTGGTCATCTTCGGTTCGCAGTAGGTGCCAGGACGAACGCCTTTGCCTTCTGCCAGACCGCAGGCCTTGCCGACCATTTTCTGCGCCAGGGTGAAACCCTTGGTGCTTTCAGCCGGAGCTTCAGGCTTCTTGAACAGATCGAATGCTGGCAGACCCAGTTCGGCGCGAGCCTTCTCGGTCAGGCCACGGCCAATGATCAGCGGAATACGACCACCGGCACGGACTTCGTCCAGCAGCACAGGGGTCTTCATTTCGAAGGTGGTGATGACTTCGTCGGTACCGTGCTTGCAGACTTTGCCAGCGTGCGGGTACAGGTCGATCACGTCGCCCATGTTCATGTTCGATACGTCGAACTCGATTGGCAGTGCGCCGGCATCTTCCATGGTGTTGTAGAAGATCGGAGCGATTTTGCTGCCGAAGCAGAAACCGCCAGCGCGCTTGTTCGGCACGTAAGGGATGTCGTCGCCGAAGAACCACAGAACCGAGTTGGTCGCGGATTTACGCGAGGAACCGGTACCGACCACGTCGCCGACGTAGGCGATAGGGAAGCCCTGGCCGCGCATTTCTTCGATCTGCTTCATCGGGCCGGTCTTGCCTTGCTCGTCCGGAACGATGCCGTCACGGGCCATTTTCAGCATGGCCAGAGCGTGCAGCGGGATGTCTGGACGCGACCAGGCGTCTGGAGCAGGGGACAGGTCGTCGGTGTTGGTTTCGCCGGTCACCTTGAAAACGCGCAGGCTGATCTTGTCGGCCAGCACAGGGCGCTTCTTGAACCACTCGCCGTCAGCCCAGGATTGCAGCACGGCCTTGGCGTGAACGTTGCCGTTCTTGGCTTTTTCAGCCACGTCGTGGAAGGCATCGAACATCAGCAGGGTGTGCTTGAGTTCTTCGGCAGCCACTGGCGCCAGCTCGGCGTTGTCCAGCAGATCTACCAGGGTCACGATGTTGTAGCCGCCCTGCATGGTGCCGAGCAGTTCTACAGCGCGCTTCTTGTCCAGCAGAGGGGAGGAAACTTCGCCCTTGGCCAGTGCGGAGAGGAAACCAGCCTTGACGTAGGCGGCTTCGTCCACTCCTGGTGGAACGCGATTGGTGATCAGGTCAACGAGGAAAGCTTCTTCGCCAGCCGGAGGATTCTTCAGCAGCTCGACCAGGCCTGCAGTTTGTTCGGCGTTAAGCGGCTGGGGAACGATACCCAGTGCTGCGCGCTCTTCGATATGTTTGCGGTAGGCTTCAAGCACAGTTATTACCCTCATCAGTGGTCCCAAATGGCTGTCCGGGACGCTCGTCGCGAAATGCTCGTACTCATGCGCTGCACGGCGTTGTGGGCCGCTTAGCCAGAATTACCGAACATTCCTTACAGAAGCTGCTTTCAAAGTTTTACGCCTGCAGAACGGGGAGCTGATGAGGGTTGGCGTTGGGTTTTTCCCCGCTGGAAAAACCTTTCGCCAACACCGCTCTGAAGGAACGACTGTGCTCGTGACGCTTTGAAAACAGCTTCTAACGGACATTGGCGCCTAAAAGGCTGGCTGATTCTACGGCAAAAAAAATTTAAAGGTAAGTCGCGCTCTATTGGACTTTGGTGGCGTTGTGAGCGGCGGGGCAAACCCTGATCCAGCGCTTGTCCCTGACGTTTGAGGGGTGATGAATGCCGGACAAAGGGCTAACATGCCGACCTGTTCCGCGTTTCAAGTGTTTTGCCCATCCTATGCCCAATCAGACCATCAAGACTCCCTGCGTCGGCCTTTGCTCCACCGTTTACGGTGATCTGGTGTGCCGTGGCTGCAAGCGTTTCCACCACGAAGTGATCCACTGGAACGGTTACAACGAGGAAGAAAAGCGTGCGGTGTGGCTGCGTCTTGAGCAATTGCTGTCACAAGTGATGACCAGCAAGGTCGAGGTCTTCGACTCTGCGCGCCTGCGCCAGCAACTGGAGCAGCGCAAGATCCGCTTCGTGCCGCATCAATCGGAATATTGCTGGGCTTATCAGCTGATCGCCCGGGGTGCGCGGGTGATCATTAATCTGGAAGCCTATGGGATGGTGCTGCTGCCGGAGTTTCGCGACTGGAACCTGCCGGAACTGCGCGATGCCATTGATCGGGAATTCTTCCTGCTGTCGGAAGCGCACTATCAGCGCTACATCGCACCCGGTTTCCTGAAGGATGCCCTCGGCGATTGATCTATTGCTATCGCTGGCAAGCCAGCTCCCACAGTAATGGTGTAATGCTCTCGATGTTGGACACACCTAAGTCCCTGTGGGAGCTGGCTTGCCAGCGATGACGGCCTTACAGGCGCCACATTACTTAATGCTTCACCGCCAACTCGACCAAATGGTCTTCAACCTCCTGCGGCTTGAGCACCAGCACATCGCTCTCCAGCGCATCCAGCACCACTTCGGCGGTATTGCCGATCAACGCCCCTGACAATCCGGTGCGCGCCACGGTGCCAATCACCGTCACGGCGGCCTGCAGCTTGTGCGCCATGAAGGGAATCAGCACATCCGCCGGGCCTTCCTCGACATGCAGATGCTCGTCGTCGACATCGAACTCAGCCTGGAACGCCCGGCACTGCTCGCGATAGCGTGCCTCGATGGTTTCCTTGAGCTGGAAGGTCGGGTCCGCCGCTGAAAGCATCGGCGACGGATGAGCGGTAATCACGTGCAGATGCCCCTTGGCCAGGCTCGCGATGTCATAGCCGTGGTCGATGATGGTGGTGTGCAGGTGGCGGTGTTCGCCATCGGCGTTGCCCACATCGACTGCCGCCAGAATCACCTTGTCCTTCCAGGACGCGGAAGTTTTCACCAGCAGCACCGGGGTAGGGCAGTGGCGCAGCAGTTTCCAGTCCGCCGGGGTCAGCAGGGCCTTTTTCAGCGAACTGTCGGGGAAATGCTGCTTGATCACCAGCCCGCAACCTTCGGCCTGCTGCACGTCGATGATGGTTTCGTGCAGGCTCTCGTTCCACGCCTGCTCGGTCGTGACGCTGTAGCCGTCCGCCAACAGTGCGGCCTTGAGCACGCTGAGCATGCCGGCGTGATCGTGCTTCTTGTCGCAGACCAACAGGTGCAGATGGGCCTGGGTCACCCCGGCGATCAGCTTGGCGCGCTTGAGCGCCAGGCTTTCCGCGTGTTCGGGTTCAATGACCACCAGAATGCTGCGAATGGCTTGCATGAGTGAGTCTCCAGCAATGAAAAGGCACGGCGTTGCACAACTATAGTTGCTGCTCATCCGTCCGCGACTTGATGCATATCAACGCGGGCGGCTGGTGGTCTGCCGACAGGCCGGTATAATCGGCGCCCTTCGCTCGAACACCTTTTGACCGTGAGCCCCATGATCCTTCCCGAAATCCACGAATTCCTTGGCTGCCGCACGCCAGACGCCTGGGTCCAGGCCGCGCTGGCCGATCAGGAAACCCTGCTGATCGACCACAAGAACTGCGAGTTCAAGGCCGCCAGCACCGCGTTGAGCCTGATCGCCAAGTACCATTCCCACGTCGATCTGATCAACATGATGTCGCGTCTGGCCCGGGAAGAGCTGGTGCACCACGAACAGGTCATGCGCATCATGAAACGGCGCAAGATCGAACTGCGCCAGCTCCACGCCGGCCGTTATGCCTCGAGCCTGCGCAAAGTGGTGCGCAGCCACGAACCGGTGAAACTGGTCGACACCCTGGTGGTTGGCGCCTTCATCGAAGCGCGCAGTTGCGAGCGGTTCGAAGCGCTGGTGCCGCATCTGGACGAAGAACTCGGCAAGTTCTACTTCGGCCTGCTGAAAAGCGAAGCCCGGCATTTTCAGGGTTACCTGAAACTGGCCTACCAGTACGGCGACGCCAAGGACATTGCCCTGGTGATCGAGAAAGTCCGCGCCGCCGAGCAGGACCTGATCGAATCGCCGGACGAGGAATTCCGTTTCCACAGCGGCGTGCCCGTCGCGGCATGAATTGTTAAAAACTCTTAAGAGCATGAAACATCAACGAAAACCGGCCCAAGTGGCCGGTTTTTGCTGCCCGCGATAATCGTCTTGCCTGCGAATGCCGCCATAATGTCGCCCACTTCACTGAGGGTTGGCGACGGTTGTTATGGATAACCTGGGTTTTGGCAGAGTCCTGCTGGTGGAAGACGATGAGCGCCTGGCCGCGTTGATCGCGCACTTTCTCGAACAACATGGCTTTGATGTGCGCACGGTGCATCGCGGCGATCTGGCCGTGGCCGCGTTTCTTGAATTCAAGCCCAAAGTCGTGGTGCTCGACCTGATGTTGCCGGGGCAGAGCGGCCTGCACGTGTGCCGGGAAATCCGCAGCGTATCGGACACGCCGATTGTCATCCTGACCGCCAAGGAAGACGACCTCGACCACATTCTGGGTCTGGAGTCCGGGGCCGACGACTACGTGATCAAACCCATAAAACCACCGGTATTGCTGGCGCGTCTGCGGGCGCTGCAGCGCCGGCAGGTGCCGGACAGCGGCGTGGTCAGTTCGCTGGAGTTCGGCAACCTGTTAATCGATCGCAGTTGTCGCGAGGTGCGTCTGGCGGGCGAGTTGATCGAGCTGACCACCATGGAATTCGAACTGCTGTGGCTGCTGGCCAGTGCCGCCGGCAATATCCTGTCGCGCGATGACATCCTCAACCGCATGCGCGGCATCGCTTTCGATGGCCTCAACCGCAGCGTCGACGTGTACATCAGCAAGTTGCGCAACAAACTCAAGGACAATCCCCGCGAACCGGTGTGCATCAAGACCGTGTGGGGCAAGGGCTATCTGTTCAATCCGTTCGCGTGGGAGCTGTAGATGCTGCGGTTATTTCTCGGGCTGTTTCTGGTGATGACAGTCGGGCTGGTGGCGGCGCTGCAAACCGTCGAACACACCTTCAACGCGCTGCTCGACAACCAGATGCAGGCCTACAACCGCGAGGCGGTGCGGGGCCAGGCCTGGTCGCTGATCGAGCACATGCGTGACCAGCAAGGTGCGGCGCGCGAGGCGCAGCTGGAGGCGTTGCGCCCGCACTACGGGTTGACATTGAGCCTGGTCGAGGCCGATCAGCTGGACCTGAATGAACGGGAAAAAGCCGAGCTGGCGCAGAACCTGCTGGTCATCCGACACGATTACACCCAGTTCATCAGCAACATCGATGGCGGCTCGCAGTTGCTCAGCATCAAGCTGCCGCCCGAGCCGAGCCTCATGCCGTTCTACATCGCAGCGGCCTATCTGATGCTGGCGGTGCTGCTGGGTATCGTCCTGTACTTCTGGGTCCGTCCGCATTGGCGCGATCTGGAAAAGCTGCGACTGGCCGCCGAGCGTTTCGGCGACAACGACCTTTCGGCGCGAATCCAGCTTTCCAAGCGCTCGAACATTCGCGATCTGGCCGAACACTTCAACCTGATGGCGGCGCGCATCGAAGGCCTGATCGCCAATCAGCGCGAACTGACCAATGCCGTGTCCCATGAACTGCGCACGCCGATTGCCCGTCTGTCGTTCGAACTCGACCAGCTCAAGCAGCAGCCGGACGCCAGCCAGAACCGCGAACTGATCGCTGACATGTACGCCGACCTTGGCGAGCTGGAAGAAATGGTCTCTGAATTGCTGACTTACGCCAGCCTCGAACGCGGCGCGACCGTGATCAGCCGCGAGAATATTCAGGCCGCCAACTGGCTCGACAGCGTGGTGGGCAGCGTGGCCCTGGAAGCCGAGGCCGCCGGGGTGCAATTGCTGATCGGCGAATGCCGGGTCGACGAGGTACGGATCGAGCCGCGTTTCATGGCGCGGGCAGTGATCAATCTGCTGCGCAATGCCATTCGTTATGCCGAGCAGCGGGTCGAGGTGTCGCTGGTGCGCATCGGCGATCAATACGAAGTGCAGGTCAATGACGACGGGCCGGGTGTGCCGCTGGCAGGTCGGGAGAAAATCTTCGAACCGTTCTCGCGCCTGGACGCCAGCCGCGACCGCCGCACGGGGGGCTTCGGCCTGGGGCTGGCATTGGTGCGGCGAGTGTCGCAATCCCATGGTGGCCAGGTCGAGGTTGGCGATTCACCGTGGGGCGGGGCGTCGTTTCGCATGACCTGGGCGCATCTGGATTGATTGAATTTCCTCCCCCGAAGGGGAAGGCGTCGGATCAACTCAGCACGTAGTCCACCGGTTTCAGCGCCGGCGGCAAAGGCTCGGTGCCCAGCTCCGACAGAATGTCCCGCTCGATGCTGCGCACCAGCGCATCGGTCGGCAGGTCATTTTCATCCCGACCGAACGGGTCCTCCAGCTCATCGGCAATCGCATCCAGACCAAAGAACGTGTAGCTGACAATCGCCGTGAACAGCGGCGTCAGCCAGCCCAGCGGTTCGGCCATGGCGAACGGCAGCAGGATGCAGAACAGGTAAATCGTGCGGTGCAGCAACAGGGTGTAAGGGAAGGGCAGCGGTGTGTTCTTGATCCGCTCGCACACCGCTTGCGCCTGGGTCAGGCTGGTCAAGTGATTGGCCAGCAGCATGTAGCGCCATTCGCTGAGATCGCCGGCCTCATGCAAATCGGAACATTGCTGGCCGACGGTCTGCAGGATCCGCCCGCTGTAGTCCGGCACCTGTGGATCGTGTTGCGGGGTGATCCACTCGGCGCTGGCGGCGGCTTCGTCTTCCCGGCGCAGTCGCGCATTCAGCGCGTGGGCGAAACCAGCGAGGTTGAGCAGCAACAGGCGGCGCTGCGCGGATTCGCGGATGACATGGGTTTCACGGATCACCGAGCGCACATGCACGATCACCTCGCCCCAGGCCTTGCGCGCTTCGTACCAGCGGTCGTAGCAGGCGTTGTTGCGAAAGTTCATGAAGATCGACAGCGACAGGCCGAGCAGGGTGAACGGCGTGGCGTTGACCTTGGTGAAGTTGCTCGGGTGGAGCATTTCCACCAGCACGATCGCCGACGCCAGCAGCGTGACCATCAGCGTGCGCAGGGCGATGCGCTTGGCAATCGACCCCTTGAGGGTAAACAGAACGGCGAACTGATTGATCTTGGGCCGGATGATCATGCTTTTTTGCCTTGAAAACGTGGCGGCTCAGCCGCCGGTCATGTTCATGAAACGCACCACTTGCACGTCGTCGTTCACTTCAAAGTTGTGCCGGTAAGGCTTGAGTTTCATCGCGTCGATGATCGCCTTCTCCAGCCGTTCCGGTTGACCCGGATGAGCACGCAGCA
Source organism: Pseudomonas sp. SDO52101_S400 (assembly GCF_054071635.1). Taxonomy (NCBI): domain Bacteria; kingdom Pseudomonadati; phylum Pseudomonadota; class Gammaproteobacteria; order Pseudomonadales; family Pseudomonadaceae; genus Pseudomonas; species Pseudomonas sp. SDO52101_S400. The sequence continues at coordinate 53,008 of NZ_JBSVWF010000029.1, forward strand.
CGGCTTTCAAATCCACCGAATGCTCGTTCCCCAGACACAGTAGCAAACGCCCCTCGACCGTCAGCCGCACCCGGTTGCAGGTGCCGCAGAAGTTGTGGCTGTGGGGCGAAATGAACCCCAGCCGAATATGCGGCGCTTCTGCCAGCCGCCAGTAGCGCGACGGGCCCTGGGTCGACTCGGCGGAATCGATCAGGGTGTGGCGTTCGGCGATCTTTTCGCGCACCTGCGTGCTGGAAAAGAACGACTCGGCGCGGCTGTGTTCGCTGATGATGCCCAGCGGCATTTCCTCGATGAAGGAAATATCCAGATCCCGTTCGATGGCGAACTGCACCAGATCGTTGATCTCGTGATCGTTGCGGCCCTGCATCACCACGCAATTGAGTTTAGTGCGGGTAAATCCGGCGGCGCGCGCGGCGTCGATGCCGTCGATCACTTGTGCCAGGTCGCCGGTGCGGGTCATTTGTTTGAAAAGCACAGGGTCAAGGCTATCGAGGCTGACGTTGAGGCGCTTGACCCCGGCGTCGAACAGCGGGCTGGCGAGTTTGCCGAGCTGCGAGCCGTTGGTGGTCAGACACAGTTCACGCAGGCCGGGCAGGGCGGCGATCTGCTTGCACAACCCGACGACGCCGGGACGAATCAGCGGCTCACCGCCGGTCAGGCGAATCTTGCGGGTGCCCAGCGCAACGAAGCTCTGCGCCAGTTGATAGATCTCCTCCAGCGTCAGCACCCGCTGGCGCGGCAGGAACTGCATGTCTTCAGCCATGCAATACACGCAGCGAAAGTCGCAGCGGTCGGTGACCGACATGCGCAGGTAGTCGACGCGGCGGTTGTAACCATCGATCAAGACGCGCTCTGACATGACAGCCTCGCTTGGGTGAAATCCGCTATTGAAGGGATTGGGTCGGCGCAGGTTATGAGCAACTTCGAACAGCGTCCAATCACTATTAATGACCGGCCGATTGATGCTGTCGATGATGAAATAATTATTCGCTGATTTTCTATTCTTAGTTTTGCAAGTGCCCGGATTTAAAGGGGTTTAGTCCGTGATAGATGCTTTCGATAACACAGTCATTAATAGCGATTAGACAAGTTTTTGCAGCGGTTCATATCCTTGGCCCCGTCAAACGAAATGACCGCTTTTGAACTTGAAAGTCAGTCGTCGCTGTTTAAATCCGATCAGGTTTTTTGCCTGTGTGCATCGTCATGGAGAAGTCCCATGTCACAAGTCGACCGTTACAAACCCTACAAGGGCGCCGCTGCGGGTTGGGGCGCTGTGATCAGCCTCACCAAGAACTGGCTGGGCAGTGAAAACGCCCTGAAAAACATCCGCGCCATGCTCAAGACCAACCAGAACGGCGGCTTCGACTGCCCCGGTTGTGCCTGGGGTGAAGCACCCGGCGCGAGCATGCTGAAGTTCTGCGAGAACGGCGCCAAAGCGGTGAACTGGGAAGCCACCGGCCGCCTGGTCGATCCGGCGTTCTTCAACAAGTACACGGTGTCGACGCTGGCCGAGCAAAGCGATTACTGGCTCGAATACCAGGGCCGGATCACCCATCCGATGCGCTACGACGCACGGGTTGATCGCTATGTGGAAACCACCTGGGACGAGGCGTTCGCACTGATCGCCAAGCACCTCAAAGGCCTGAAATCGCCTCACGAGGCCGAGTTCTACACCTCGGGTCGCGCCAGCAACGAAGCGGCGTTTCTCTATCAGTTGTTCGTCCGCGCCTACGGCACCAACAACTTCCCGGACTGCTCGAACATGTGCCACGAAGCCAGTGCGGTGAGCATGGGCGAGACCCTGGGCGTCGGCAAAGGCACCGTGGTCTATGAAGACCTGCACCACGCCGACGCGATTTTCGTGATCGGCCAGAACCCCGGCACCAACCACCCGCGCATGCTCGAACCGTTGCGTGAAGCGGTGAAGCGTGGCGCGCAGGTGGTGTGCATCAACCCGCTCAAGGAGCGTGGGCTGGAGCGTTTCCAGAACCCGCAAAACCCGATCGAGATGCTCAGCAACGGCTGGGAAGCGACCAACACCGCGTACTTCCGTCCAGCCTTGGGTGGCGACATGGCGATGATCCGCGGCATGGTCAAGTTCCTGCTGCAATGGGAGCGTGAGGCCCAGGCCACGGGCGGCGAACCGGTGTTCGATCACGCGTTCATTGCCGAGCACACGTCGGGCTTGGACAGCTATCTGGCCGAAGTCGATGCCACGAGCTGGGAGCACATCGTCGAACAGTCCGGCGTGCCGCTGCATGACATCGAACTGGCAGCGCGGATGTATGCCCGCGCCAAGAGCGTGATCATGTGCTGGGCCATGGGCCTGACCCAGCACGTGCACTCGGTGCCGACCCTGCAGGAAGTCATCAACCTGCAACTGCTGCGCGGTAACGTTGGCCGTCCGGGTGCCGGGCTGTCACCGGTGCGTGGCCACAGCAACGTGCAGGGCGACCGCACGATGGGCATCAACGAACTGGCGCCGAAAGAGCTGATGGACGCCCTGGAAAAGCGCTTCAACTTCAAGGTGCCGCGCATGCACGGCCACAACACGGTCATGGCGATTGGTGCCATGGAGCGTGGCGAAGCCAAGGTGTTCATCGGTCTGGGTGGCAACTTCGCCCAAGCCACGCCGGATACCCCGCGCACCCACGAGGCGATGCGCAAACTCGACCTGACCGTGCACATTTCGACCAAGCTCAACCGCAGCCATCTGGTGACCGGGCGTGACGCATTGATCCTGCCGTGCCTGGGCCGTACCGACATTGACGTGCAGGCCGAAGGTCCGCAAGGCGTGACCGTGGAAGACACCTTCAGCATGGTGCATTTGTCGTTCGGTCAGTTGAAACCGAAGTCGGCTCACCTGAAGTCCGAGCCAGCCATCATCGCCGGCATCGCCGCTGCCACGTTGGGCAAGCACCCGATCGACTGGGAATGGGCGGTGGGCGACTACGGGCGCATCCGCAACCTGATCGCCGACGTGATTCCGGGCTTCGAGAATTTCAACGAGAAGCTGTTGATCCCCGGTGGCTTCCACCTCGGCAACGACGCCTCCGACCGTGTCTGGAACACCGAGTCCGGTAAGGCCCAGTTCACTCCGTGTGTGCTGCCGGAACATCTGATCAGCGAAGGCGTGCGCAACTTGCCGGTCAAACCGCATCTGATCCTGCAAACCATGCGCTCACACGATCAGTACAACACCACGTTGTACGGCCTCGACGACCGTTATCGCGGGGTTTACGGCATGCGTGACGTGGTGTTCGCCAACGAGCAGGACATCCGCCGGCTCGGTTTCGAACCGGGGCAGAAGGTCGATCTGGTGGCGCTGTGGGGTGACGAGCGTGAGCGTCGGGTTAGCGGTTTCACCCTGATCGCCTACGACATACCAGCGGGGCAAGCCGCCGCTTACTACCCGGAGACCAATCCACTGGTGCCGCTGGAAAGCTACGGTGATCGCACTTACACGCCTACCTCCAAGTTCGTGGCGATCCGCCTCGAAGCGGCCGAGGCGAGCAACCTGATCCCGTCGTCGGTGGCCTGACCGACCCACGCGATCCAACCCTTTTGCAATTTGACTGGCTGCAGGCGTTCGCGCCTGGCGGTGGCCCGGCCGTGTGCTGCCGCTTTTCAGCCTTGATGAGGACATCATCATGTTCAACCTGGAGGCACTGGACCTGGCGCGAATTCAATTCGCGTTCACGGTTTCGTTCCACATCATTTTTCCGGCGATCACCATTGGTCTTGCGAGTTTCCTGGCGGTGCTCGAAGGCCTGTGGCTGAAAACCCACAACGACACTTACCGCGATCTCTACCATTTCTGGTCGAAGATCTTCGCCGTCAACTTCGGCATGGGCGTGGTGTCGGGTCTGGTCATGGCGTACCAGTTCGGCACCAACTGGAGCGGGTTTTCCGACTTCGCGGGCAGTGTCACCGGGCCGCTGCTGACCTATGAGGTGCTGACCGCGTTCTTCCTCGAGGCCGGTTTCCTCGGGGTAATGCTGTTCGGCTGGAACCGCGTCGGCCGTGGCTTGCACTTCTTTGCCACGGTGATGGTCGCCATCGGCACGCTGATCTCGACCTTCTGGATTCTCGCCTCCAACAGCTGGATGCAGACCCCGCAGGGTTTCGAAATCGTCGACGGTCGGGTGATGCCGGTCGACTGGCTGGCGATCGTGTTCAACCCGTCGTTCCCCTTCCGCTTGGCGCACATGGCGATCGCCGCGTTCGTTGCCACGGCGTTCTTCGTTGGCGCTTCGGCGGCCTGGCATTTGCTGCGTGGCAACGACACCAAGCCAGTGCGCAAGATGTTTTCCATGGCGCTGTGGATGGCGCTGATCGTGGCGCCGATTCAAGCGGTGGTCGGTGACGCCCATGGCTTGAACACCCTGGAACATCAACCGGCAAAAATCGCCGCCATCGAAGGCCACTGGGAAAACGCCGACAACGGGCCGACCCCGCTGGTGCTGTTCGGCATCCCGGACATGCAGGCGGAGAAGACCAAATACGCCATCGAGATTCCCTACCTCGGCAGCCTGATCCTCACGCACAGCCTCGACAAACAGATTCCGGCGCTCAAGAGCTTCCCGAAAGAAGACCGGCCGAATTCGACCGTGATTTTCTGGAGCTTCCGCGTGATGGCCGGGCTGGGCATGTTGATGATTCTGGTCGGTGTGCTGGGCCTGGCATTGCGGCGCAATGGCAAGGTCTACCGTCATCGTGGCTTCCAGCGTCTGGTGCTGCTGATGGGGCCGAGCGGTCTGATCGCGCTGCTGGCGGGCTGGATCACCACCGAAGTCGGGCGTCAGCCGTGGGTGGTGTATGGCCTAATGCGTACCCATGACGCCGCGTCCCATCACTCGGTGGCGCAGATGAGCACCTCGCTGGCGCTGTTCGTGGTGATTTACTGCTCGGTATTCACCGTGGGCATCGGCTACATGATGAAACTGGTGAGCAAGGGCCCGCAGCCGCACCACGAACATCCACCTGCGGGCGACCACACGCAGGCCCCGCGCCGGCCACTCTCGGCGGCAACCGACAACCTCGAATCCGCGACCCGGATCCACTGAAAAAGGAGCGTTGAGTCATGGGTATTCAAGGTATCGATCTCTCGTTGATCTGGGGCGTGATCATTGCCTTCGGGGTGATGATGTACGTGATCATGGACGGCTTCGATCTGGGCCTCGGGATCCTGTTCCCGTTGATCAGCGACGAGCAGGAACGCGACGTGATGATGAACACCGTCGCGCCGGTATGGGACGGCAATGAAACCTGGCTGGTGCTTGGCGGCGCAGCTTTGTACGGCGCGTTTCCGCTGGCCTACGGGGTGATTCTGGAGGCGCTGTATCTGCCGCTGATCCTGATGCTGTGCGGTCTGATTTTCCGCGGTGTGGCGTTCGAGTTTCGCTTCAAGGCGCCGGCTGAAAAGCGCCATCTGTGGGACTGGGCGTTCATCGGTGGTTCGCTGCTGGCGACGTTCTCCCAGGGTGTGGTGATCGGCGCGTATGTGGCCGGGATTCCGGTGGTGGACCGGCAGTTTGCCGGTGGCGGTCTGGACTGGCTGGCACCGTTCCCGCTGGTCTGCGGCGTCGGTCTGGTGGTCGCTTACGCCTTGCTGGGCAGTACCTGGCTGCTGGTCAAGACCGAAGGCATGCTCGAGTCGCGGATGCGTCACTACAGCCGTCCGCTGGCCTGGCTGTTGCTGGCGATGGTCGTAGTGATCGGCGCGTGGACGTTGCAACTGCATCCGGAACTGGCCAGTCGCTGGTTCAACCATGCGCACCTGACCGTGTTCGCCGGGCTGGTGGTGCTGGCGGCATTGTCGCTGTTCGGGCTGTTGCGTTCGCTGCGTCAGCGGCACACCCACTGGCCATTCGTGTTCACTCTGGTGCTGATGTTCCTCGGTTACATCGGGCTGGCGCTGAGCATCTGGCCGAACATCATCCCGCCCTCGGTCAGCCTCTGGGCGGCGGCATCACCGGCCACCAGCCAGTTGTTCGCCCTGATCGGCGCGCTGTTCATCCTGCCGGTGATCCTGATGTACACCTTCTGGAACTACTACGTGTTCCGCGGCAAAGTGAGGATTGGCGATGGGTACCATTGAGATGCGTGAAGTGAAGAGCCGCTGGTACAAACGTCTGGGCTGGCTGCTGCTGATCTGGTCCGGCAGCGTGGTCTCGCTGGCAGTGGTGGCGAGTCTGCTGAAACTGGCGATGTATGCGGCGGGGATGAGAACCCACTGATGAAAAAAAACCGGAGCCTGGCTCCGGTTTTTTATTGCCTGCATTTTGCATCCTCCCCTGATGGGGAGGGTGCCTGGAGGTTTATTCCCCGCCAAACATCGCGGTCCAGTAAATGCCGGCGCTGCTCTTTGGATCGACTGCATAGGCCGCACCCAGTTCGCGGTACTGCGGGTTCATCAGATTGGCGCAGTGGCCGGGGCTCGCCAGCCAGCCATCGACCACTTTCTGCACAGTGTCCTGCCCGGCGGCGATGTTCTCGCCGACCTGCTGACCGCTGTAACCGGCCAGTTCGGCGCGGTCGCCGGGGGTACCGCCGTTGCGGTCCTTGTGGTCGAAATAGTTGTTGTTGGCCATCTCGCGGCTGTGATCCTGGGCAACACCGCCGAGCACCGCATTCCATGCCAATGGCGCAGCAGCGGAGAACGCCTGGCCACCGCACTGGCGCGGCTGGCTGCGGGCGGCGTTGAGTTGCGTCAGCAGTTTCTGGCCCTCGGCCTGCCCGTCGCCCAGGCGCGCCGACAACAGTGGTCGCGCCAACGTGATGCGCCAGTCGCGGTCGGCGCGGCTGACGCCGATATCGACGAACTGCGGATCCAGCACCACCTGACAAAAACTCTCCTGAATCGCCTTCATCGCCGACACCGGATCCCGAGGGCCGTTGAGGGTGATCGCCTGCACATTGACCATCGGGTAGCTGGCGCTGGCCATGGCCTGTTGCAGATCGACCATGCCACTGGCCGGCAGACGCAGGCGCGGGTCGGCCGAGAGCGGCGGCAATTCGCTGGATGCCTGCGTGCCGCAGCGCTGCGGTTGGCTGCGGTAGCTGTTGATCGACTCGATCAATTGCGATTCGTCGCTGGCCATGGCCGAAGTGGCCAACGCCAGACCCACGGACAAGGCGGCGAATCGCAGAGCGGATGGCATGAAGCGCATGGAAATCTCCCTTGGGCTGAGTGCGCCCATGATGCGCGAAACGCCCCGGGGTCGTGCAATGTCTTTTTCTTCACCGAGCGGTTTTTTCTGCGGAACGTTGCCGCCGATTCTGCCGTCTACACTCTGCGATGGCCCCGGAATCCGGGCGTCTCAGCCACATAACACTTTGCCCGCACCGGGCGCTGCCGGAAGAATCGATCATGCGATTGAACGGGTTGCTTTGCTGTCTTGTGTTGACTCTGATGAGCGGCGTGGCACTGGCCACCGACCAGGCGCCGATCAAGGAAAAGGCCGAAGCGAAAGCCGAGGTACTGGAAGAGAAGGCTGCCGACAAACCCGACGCGCCCCCGGCGCCGAAGTCCGAAGCGATCACCCCCAAAGAGGTGCAAGCCGTGGACCCGGCCGGCACCGCGCCGCTCGACGATCCCATCACCTGTCTGGCGCGCAGTATCTATTGGGAAGCCAAGGGCAAGGACACGGCGGAAATGGAAGCCGTGGCCAACGTGGTGATGAATCGCCTCGGCCACGACGGTTTTCCGGGCACCGTGTGCGAGGTGGTCAAGCAGGGCTCGGAAACCAAGAGCTGCCAGTTTTCCTGGTGGTGCGACGGCAAGTCCGATCAGGTCAAGGAAGACGCCGAATATGCGCTGGCCAAGGAAATCGCCGGCAAGGCGCTGAACCGCCAGCTCACGGACCGCACTCATGGCGCGCTGTATTTTCATGACCACAACGTCGACCCGAGCTGGGCGAAGAAGTACACCAAGACCGCCGAGACCGGGAAATTCCTGTTCTATAAACCCAAGGACGGGGAGGCCCGTTAGGCGCAGACTTCCCGCACACAATTGCGCAACCAGCGATGCGCCGGGTCGGCGTCCATGCGTGGATGCCAGAGCATGGACACGCTGATGTCCGGCATCCGTAATGGCAGGGCGAAACTGTGCAGGCCCGTTCGCAGTTTGCTGGTGTGCCGTTCCGGGACGGTGGCGATCAGGTCTGATTCACGGACCAGCGTCAGTGCCGCGGAAAAGCCGCCGAACGAAGTGACGATGTCCCGCTTCAGGCCGAAGGCGAGCAGAGCCTCGTCCACCGGCCCGCTGCTGCGCCCGCGTCGTGACACCAGAATATGCTGGCCCGAGGCAAAGCGTTTGGCGCTGACCTTGCCGCTGCTCAGCGGATGCCCCTCACGCACCACACCGATCCACTGATCCCGGAACAGGATGCGGCTGTGCAGCGTCGGGTCAGTGCTGTCGTCGACCACGCCGGTTTCCAGATCCACCCGGCCTTCGCGCAGTAGCGTGCTGTCCTTGTCGGCCTTTTGCACAAAGCGCAGGCGCACGTCGGGCGCCTCTTTGGCGATGCGGGCGAGCAGGGCGGCGGCAAAGGTTTCGACAAAACCGTCGGTGTTGCGCAGGGTGAAGGTGCGCCGCAACCGGGCGGGATCTAGCACCTCTGCAGGGCGCAGAACCGCTTCGGCTTCCTGCACCAGATAACTGACCCGGTCACGCAGCTCCAGCGCACGCGGGGTCGGCACCAGGCCGCGACCGGCGCGCACCAGCAGCGGATCCCCGGTGGTTTCCCGCAGACGGGCGAGGGCACGGCTCATGGCTGACGGGCTCAGACGCAGGCGCTCGGCGGCGCGGGCGACGCTGCCTTCGCTCAGCAGTACGTCGAGGGTGATCAACAGGTTCAGATCCGGTGCACTCATGACATGGCGTTCCATGCAGGTATCAAGTGCAAAGCATGCGTCTTGCGCCTCGTATTGTCGAGGCTCAGGCTATGCCGCATGACCTTTGCCCTGTGAGCCCCCCATGCACCGAGAACCCTTGAGCCCTTCAGCCCGCTGGGCGTTGACCAGTCTGGCGCTGTCGATGTTGATGCCGTCGCTGGACACCAGCATTGCCAACGCCGGATTGCCCACTCTTGCGGCGGCATTCGATGCGACGTTTCAGCAAGTGCAGTGGATCGTTCTGGCCTACCTGCTGGCGATCACCACGTTGATTGTCAGCGTCGGGCGATTGGGTGACGGCTTCGGTCGGCGGCGCTTGCTGTTGATCGGCATCGGCATTTTTACCGCGGCTTCGCTGGCTTGTGCACTGGCGCCGAGCCTTGTCTGGCTGATCGGCGCGCGAGCGGTGCAAGGCTTGGGTGCGGCAATCATGTTCGCGCTGACGGTGGCGTTGGTGGCCGATGCGGTGCCCAAATCCCGGGCCGGCAGTGCGATGGGGTTGCTGGCCACGATGTCGGCCACCGGCACCACCCTCGGGCCCTCGCTCGGTGGGCTGTTGATGGCGCATGTCGGCTGGCAGTCGATCTTTGTGATCAACGTGCCGTTGGGGCTGCTCAATGCCTGGCTGGTGTATCGCTATCTGCCGAAAGATCAAACCGCACGCACGGGTGTTGCGTTTGATTATCCCGGCACCGCCGTGCTGATGCTGACGCTGGCGGCCTATGCGCTGGCGATGACGATTGAAGGGTTCACCAAGTCGTTGTTGCTGGTCAGCCTGTTGGGCGTGGGGTTGTTCATCCTGGTCGAGAAGAGGAGCAAGGCGCCGCTGATTCACTTGTCATTGTTCGCCGACACACGAACCAGCAGCAGTCTGGCGCTGACGTTGCTGGTAACGACGGTCATGATGACCACGCTGGTGGTCGGGCCGTTTTACCTGAGCCGAGGCCTGGGCCTCACCAGCACTCAGGTCGGGCTGGTGTTGTCGATCGGGCCGTTGTTGGCGGCGTTCAGCGGCGTACCGGCCGGGCGTCTGGTGGATCGTTTCGGTGCGCGGAGGATGGTGCCGGGGGCGTTGCTCGGACTGGCCGGTGGGTGCGGTCTGCTGGCGCTGTTGCCAATGAGTTTCGGAGTGTTTGCGTATGTGCTGCCGATAATGGTGGTGGCCTTGAGTTATGCGTTGTTTCAGGCCGCCAACAACACTGGATTGATGGCGGGTGTCGGGCAGGATCAGCGTGGGGTGGTCTCGGCCATGCTCGGGTTGTCACGCAATCTGGGGTTGATTACCGGGGCCGCGGCGATGGGTGCGGTGTTTGCCCTGACCACAGACGATCCGACTCAGGCGCCGGCCGCGGTCATCGCGGGCGGCTTGCACATGACCTTCGGCGTTGCAGCGGCGTTGATGCTTGCGGCGCTCGGGCTTGGCGCCTTCACACACCTGCGTCTCGCGTCTCCCGTGCTGGAAAAAACAGCTCAAAGCAGGTGACGCCATCAACGCTGCTGACGCTGTAGCGGCCCTGATGCAATTGCATGATGGTCGCGACGATCGACAGGCCCAGACCGTTAGATTGCGCCGAACGCTCGCGGGACGGATCGGCGCGGTAGAAGCGTTCGAACAACCGCGACAGATGTTCCGCCGGAATCGTCGCACCCTGATTGCGCACACGCAGGTAACTGCCGTCCGCTTCGGCGGTGGCTTCAACCTGCAACGTCGAATCCGCTGCGCCGTACTTGATCGCGTTGGCGCACAGATTGGCCAGCGCCCGACGCAGCAACATCGGTTCGGCCCAGATCACGCCGCTGCCACTGGCCTCGATGGTTACGCCGACATCGGCGGCCAGGCCTTCGAAATAATCGGCGATGCGTTGCATCTCATCGCAGGCGTCCAGTTCCTGGCGCTGGCTCAGGGCGCTGGCCGGGTCGGTACGGGCCAGAAACAGCATGTTGTCGAGCATCCGCGCCAGCCGTTCGAGTTCTTCGACGTTGGAGGCGAGCAACTGCTGATAGGCGTCGACGCTGCGGTTCTGTTGCAGTGCGACCTGGGTTTCACCGAGCAGGTTGTTGATTGGCGTGCGCAGCTCGTGGGCCATGTCGGTGGAGACCTGGCTCAATTGCGCAACGCCTCTGTCGAGCCGGTCCAGCATCGCATTGAAAGATTCGATCATCGGCTGCAATTCCCGGGGTGTGCCTTGGCTGTCCAGGCGTTCACCGAGGTTGGCGATGCCGATCCCGTGGGCATGCCGGGCAATCCGCCGCAACGGCAGCAAGCCGCGATACACCAGCAGGCAACCGACCAGCGCCAGCACAATCGCCGCCAGTGACGCGAGGCCGTACACGCTGAGCCGGTAGTTGGCGAGCATCGCCGTGCGTTCGCTCATCACCTTGGCGATGAGTACCTGCAGATTGCCCTGGTCGCCGGAGTCGATACTGGCCGCCACCGCCGAGAACGGCACGCCGTTGATGCTCGGCAGATGCTGCACGTCGTTGAGCGCCATCACATGGTCGATCGGCACGGCGGGCACGTTCGGCAGCGTCAGGTTGCTGGGGTTGACCACGAACAAGGGCGGTTGCCCTGGCGCACCGATGGTCAACAGCGCTTCGCGATTGCCCAGCATGTTCTGGAACAGTGCCGGTTTGTTCTTGATCAACTCCAGGGTGTTGCTGTCGTTGAGGATGGTGCGCAATTGATCGATGCGGCTGACCAACTGGATGTCGTCGCGGCGGGTCAGTTGCTCTTCCAGCTGGTTGTAAAGCGCCGCGCCCAGGCCTGCCAGCGCAGCAAAGGCGAGCACGGCGAACACCAGCGCCAGGCGCAACGTCAGGGAATACGTGCCGGCGATTTTCATGGCTGGGTATCGAAACGGTAGCCGATGCCGCGCACGCTGTGGATCAGCTTGAGCGGGAACGGGTCGTCGATCTTCGCCCGCAGGCGGCGCACGGCGACATCGACCACATTGGTGTCGCTGTCGAAGTTCATGTCCCACACCCGCGAGGCGATCAGCGACCGCGACAGCACTTGCCCGGTGTGGGTGGCGAACAGTTGCAGCAGGGCGAATTCCTTGTTGGTCAGGGTGATCCGGCTGCCGGCGCGGGTGACCCGGCGCTTGAGCACATCGATCTGCAAATCGGCCACCTGCAATTGTTCTTCTTCATGGATCGGTCCGCGCCGGGTCAGGGTGCGCAGGCGCGCCACCAGTTCGGCGAAGGAAAACGGCTTGATCAGGTAGTCGTCGGCGCCCAGTTCCAGGCCCTTGACCCGGTCGGCGATATCGTCCCGGGCGGTGAGGAACAGCACCGGCGTGTCGGCCTCCTTGCGCAGCCGGCGCAGGACTTCCCAGCCATCCATTTTCGGCATCATCACGTCCAGCACGATCACGTCGAAGTCGTGTTCCAGCGCCAGGTGCAGACCGTCGGCGCCGTCCCTGGCCAGGCTCACGCTGTAGCCCAGTTCCTGCAAGCCGTTGAGCAGGTAATTACCGGCCTTGGGTTCGTCTTCGACGACAAGGATATTCATGGGCACTGCGCCTCACTGGTCAGTTGGTGCAACCGCTGCCTTGCACTTGATAGTCCAGCACATGTTCGCGGCCCTGGTGGTCGAGGTAGTTCAGTCGTGCGGGAATGACGCCGCAGGCCTGGGAAATATCGGTGCTGGAGAGGACTTTGTCGACATCCAGGTGCACGTAGAAGCCGTTGGTGTCGTGAATGACCGTGTTGTCCGGCATTTCGGCGGCGAACACGGTGCCGGTGGCGAGGAGGGCGGTGAGAGCAAGGATCAGGGTTTTCATGATGAGTCACTCGTGTCGGTGAAGTGGATCGGCAGGTGTGCCGGAACAACTTCAGGCTACCGAGCGATCCGCTCGGCAAACCGACAACTCAATGACAAAGTTGTAATGAAACCCTGAAAACACAAATCCCCTGTGAGAACAGGGGATTGTTTTGACCGCAGCTGTTTTCAACTGCCGTGTGTACTGAGGATGCTCGCAATCTGCTGCGGCTGGCAGTTGAGGTACGGCGAAGACTTCAGCCAGTGCTGATCCGGGTACCAGGAGAACATGTACTGGCCGTCCTTCAGGCTGTCGATCACCCGTCTGGCGACCTGCGGCCGTACGGCCGGGCAACCCTGACTGCGGCCCAGCCGGCCCGTACGCTTGCTCCAGAACAGATTCACGTAATCGGCGGCGTGGATCACAATGGCGCGGTCGCGGGCCATGTCGTTGACGCCCGGCTCCAGGCCATCCATGCGCAGCGAATAACCGTGGGTGCCCTCGTAACTTTCCTGGGTGCGGAACAGTCCAAGGCTGGACTGAAAGCTGCCTTCGCGATTGGAGAACCGGGTGGCGAAGTTGTCTCCGGACTGCGAACCGTGGGCGACCAGGTCGCGCAGGATCAGTTTTTTCTTCGTCAGGTCGAAGATCCAAAGGCGCCGCTCGGTGGAAGGCTGCGAATAATCGATGATCGCCAGGTGACGGGACTGCTTCGCGCCGTTGTTGATTGCGCATTGCATGGCGTTCAGGGCACCTTTCAGCGCCTGGGGATTGAGTTCCGGAGCGGCGTGGGCGAGGCTGTTGTAGAGAACCGGCTGCGAGGTGCCGGCGGCAAAAACCTGACTGGTCACCAGCCCGATGGCAGTGGCAGTCAGCAGAAGTCGGCGCAAAAACGTCAACATTTAAAGTGAATCCTCACTGGCTACATGTTTGGCACTTTGGCTCCTGACGTCCAGTCGTCCCCGGCAGGCTCGCGAATCGGACCTGACTGTATCACCGCACCTGATGTAAGGTTGACCGTCAATCAAGACGGCCATGGATTGGAGTAAAGCAGTTGTTCAAAAAGTACGCATGCTACTTGAGCATTTGTTTGCTCGCTGCGCCGTTTGTCGTTTGTGCCGATGAGCCTCTGCCGGGGCTCCCGACGCTGCCCGCAGAAATGCCTGTCGAACCGCAAAGTCCGCTGCAGGCCGCGTTGATCAGCCTGCCTCAGGCCTGTCCGGCGATTGCCGCACGCCTCAGTGGCCCGGCGCTTGAACAGTTGCAGGCGTTCTATCAGCAGCAGGACTGGCTGCCGGTGTGGGCGGCGGCCGGGCAATTGCCGGCCTTGCACGCGCAATTGCAGCTGTTGGCCGACGATGGCCTCAATCCGAAACGCTATCCGGTGGCGCTCAGCGTGCCGGCGGATGGCGATCTGTGCGCTGACATCGACATCAGTGGCTATTACCTGCAAGCCTTGCAGGACCTGCATTACGGTCGCCTGCTGCAATCCCACTTCGAACCGTTGTGGCATGCCGACGAAACGCCACGCGACCGTCAGGCCGAACTGCTCGCCATCGCCGTGCCGGGCATGCATGACATGGCGGCGGCCTTCGATCTGGCGCGGCCGAACCTGGCGCAATATCAAAACCTGCGTCACCTCTATGCCGCACAACGCCTGCAAGCCTTGCCGCACTGGCAGTCGGTAGGCAACGGGCCGCTGCTGCGCCCGGACATGGAAGACAAACGCGTACCGGAACTGGCCAAGCGGCTGTACAGCGAAGGTTATCTGAGCAGCGTGGTCGGCACGCCGGACAACGCTTATCACGGGGTACTGGTCGAGGCGGTGAAAAGCTTCCAGGCCAACCATTCGTTACAGGCCGACGGTGTCGTCGGGCCGGGGACGATTGCCGAGATGAATATCAGCCCGCTGACGCGTCGCGAGCAGCTGCGGGTCAACCTTGAGCGTTTCCGCTGGCTGGCCCAGGACATGGAGCCCGATGGTTTGCTGGTCAACGTGGCCGCTGCCGAACTGACCCTGTATCAGGGCGGCGAGCCGGTGTGGCAGACCCGCACCCAGGTCGGCCGTGCCGAACGCCAGACTCCGCTGCTCAAATCCCGGGTCACACGCCTGACGCTGAACCCGACCTGGACCGTACCGCCGACCATCTGGAAAGAAGACAAGTTGCCGGCAATTCGCAAGGACCAGACCTTCCTCAGCCGCCAGAACCTGCAAGTGCTCGACGCCAATGGCCAGCCGCTGGCCGCCGCAGACATCGACTGGGACAACCCCGGCAACATCCTCCTGCGCCAGGACGCCGGGCCGCGCAATCCGCTGGGGCAAATGGTCATCCGCTTCCCCAACCCGTTCTCGGTGTATCTGCATGACACGCCGAGCAAGGCGCTGTTCGACAAGGGACCGCGTGCGTTCAGTTCCGGTTGTGTGCGGGTCGAGCATCCGATGAAACTGCGCGACTTCCTGCTCAGTCCGGCGGAAAGGGCTCGCACCGACACCTTGCTCGCCACCGGCACCACCCATGAATTCCGCCTGAGTAATCCGGTGCCGATCCTGATGACTTACTGGACGGCACAGGTCGACGGGAAGGGCCGCGTGCTCTACGCGCCGGACATCTACAGCCGTGACAGTGCGTTGCTGGCGGGGCTCGATCGGGCGCATTGAGCCTCAGCGGCTGGCGCGTTTCCAGAAGAACCGCGCCAGCCAGGCATCGACACTCAATTTGCCGGCCCCGGCGAACACCAGCGGCAGCAGCGCAGCCAGGTAAATCGCTGGCAGCTTGAAGTTGCCGAAGCCCTTGTTGGTGATCGCGTAGCCCTGCGCCAGTTCACTCAATGACGACCAGTCCGCCGGCCAGTGCACGGCGGCGGTGGCGACGACCGTCACGACGATCAATGAAATCGCCGAGATCCGGGTGCCGAATCCGATCAGGATCGCCAGGGCGCAGATCAGCTCGGCCCACATCGACAGTTCCCAGTTCAGCGTTGCCGGCAAGTGATCGAAGGGAAACGGGAAACGGTCCTGAATGTCTTCGAACCAGTTCTGGCCGTTGAACTTCTCCAGGCCCGATTCGAAAAACTCCCAGGCGATGAACAGGCGCAGGGTCAGCGGTGCCAGCCACTGGCCGGCACGATCAAGATTCAGGTGCAGGCCTTTGACGGCCGTCGAGATAGTAGTGGTCATGGGATGGCTCCGTTCAATCAAGTGAAAGCGGGGCACCGGCGCGCCCCGTGAAGAGGGTTATTCGCCGGCACCGCACTTGCCTTCGCCGCATTTGCCTTCCGAGGTTTTTTCCGGGGAGTCGGCCTGGGCCTGGTTCTGGCTGTAGCCGTGATCCAGTTGCTTGACGCTGAACGCCTCGGAGGCGGAAGCGGCGTTGGACAGGGCCAGGCCACCTGCCAGCAGCAGGCCGAGCGTCAGGGAGGTTTTCGAGAGCTTGGTCATGGTGAATCTCCGATAAGAAATGTGAGTTCAAAGGCTTGATCGGGGTTGCCGATCGACAGGTTCATTTGAACGTCGGGCTGTATCGGGGATGTGTCGCGAAGGCACGGATTTGTGCGCGGGATGTGTCGGGCGTCGGGCCATACACACTGCGATACACAGACTGCTCAAAAACTGTGGGAGCGAGCCTGCTCGCGATAGCGGTGGCTCAGGCGCCGAGTATGCTGGCTGTGCTGGCCTCATCGCGAGCAGGCTCGCCCCCACAATGGATCTCCAATTATTCCGAATGTGTGATTTGCCTCAGCCCCGCAGCGTCTAGCCACAGTGTCCCCGCAATCCCATGGGGCGAGACTTCGAGACCCGGCATGCAAGCGCTGTTGAACGAGATCCTTGACGCTGTCCGGCCCCTGATCGGGCAGGGCAAGGTGGCTGACTACATTCCTGCCCTCGGCACCGTGCCGCCCGATCAACTGGGCATTGCGGTGTACGGCAACGACGGCGAGATGTATTGCGCCGGCGATGCCGAGACACTGTTCTCGGTGCAGAGTATTTCCAAGGTGTTCAGCCTGGTGCAGGCCATCGAACACTCCGGCGAGGCGATCTGGGAACGCCTGGGCCACGAGCCGTCCGGCCAGCCGTTCAACTCGCTGGTGCAGCTGGAATTCGAGCGCGGCCGTCCGCGCAATCCGTTCATCAACGCCGGGGCGTTGGTGATCTGCGACATCAACCAGTCACGTTTTGCCGCACCGGCATTGTCGATGCGCGATTTCGTGCGGCGGCTGTCGGGCAATCCGCAGGTGATGGTCGACGGTAAAGTGGCCGATTCCGAATACCAGCACCGCGCACGCAACGCGGCGATGGCCTACCTGATGCAATCCTTCGGCAATTTCCACAATGACGTTGAAGCGGTGCTGCGCAGCTATTTCAGCCACTGCGCGTTGCGTATGAGCTGCATCGACCTGGCCCGGGCGTTCTGCTTCCTGGCCAACGACGGCTATTGCAAGCACAGTGGCGAGCAGATCCTTACCCGCCGCCAGACCCAGCAAGTCAACTCGATCATGGCCACCAGCGGCCTCTACGACGAGGCCGGCAACTTCGCTTACCGCGTCGGACTACCGGGCAAGAGCGGCGTCGGTGGCGGCATCGTTGCGGTGGTGCCGGGGCAATTCACGGTGTGCGTGTGGTCGCCGGAACTCAACGCGGCGGGCAACTCGCTGGCGGGCATGGCGGCGCTGGAAATGCTCAGTTCGCGGATTGGCTGGTCGGTGTTCTGAGCCTGTGTTGCTTTGAGGCAGGCCAACCTATACATTTTCCGGCCGCCCTCAATATGGTGAATCCGCTCCATGTCTCTCGCGCTCGAACGTCTCGTCGCTGGCACGCCCATCCCTTTCGCCGGTAACCGCGTCACCGTGGTCAGCCCCGAACTGGCCGAGCGTTTCCGACCCGGCGATCACTTGCTGGTGGAACAGGTGAGTGGCGAGCTGTTGCTGATTCCGGTGGTGGATCAGCAGGCCGCTTCGGTGGCGATCGAGCGTGCAGCGGCAGCGTTTACTGCGTTGTCCGCCGTGTCGGATGACGACATCAGTCGCTTCTTCGATCTGTTTGCCCAACGGCTGGAAAACCCGGACGCCTGGGCACTGATCGAAACCGCCAACCTCGCCGACATCGATCGGGCCAAGGCACGCGGTCGCTCGACCACCCGTTTGCTCGCCGATGAGCGCATGCGACGCGACATGATCGCCGGCCTGCGGGCCTGGCGTGATGCGCCGGCCACTCGTGGCAAGGTGATCAGCAGCGTCGAGCATGACGGCTGGAAGGTCGAGCAGGTGGTGTCGCCGCTGGGTATCGTAGCGTTCGTGTTCGAAGGCCGGCCAAACGTCTTCGCCGACGCCGCTGGCGTACTGCGCACCGGCAACACCGCCGTGCTCCGTATTGGCAGCGATGCGCTGGGCACCGCGCAAGCCATCGTCACCCACGCCCTGAACCCGGCGCTGGCCGATGCCGGACTGCCGGCCGGTGCGGTGTCGCTGGTCGAGAGCGTCAACCACGCCGCCGGTTGGGCGATGTTCGCCGACCGGCGTCTGTCGCTGGCCGTGGCCCGTGGCTCGGGCCGTGCGGTCAGCCAGTTGGGCAGCATCGCCCAGCAGGCCGGCACCGCTGTCAGCCTGCACGGCACCGGCGGCGCGTGGCTGGTTGCCGATCGCGATGCCGATGCCAAGCGCTTTGCCGCTGTGGTGCGCAACTCGCTGGATCGCAAGGTTTGCAACACGCTGAACGTCTGCCTGATCCAGCGCGACCGTGCCGCCGAACTGGTGCCGTTGTTCCTCGACGCCTTGCAGCAAGCCGGCACCGCACGCGGTCAGGGCTGCAAATTGCACATCGTCGAAGGCAGCGAAAGCTATCTGCCGAGCGACTGGCAGAACGCGACGGTCGAGGTCTATCGCGCCGAGGGTTACCAGACTGAAGCCCTGGCCGAACCCTTGCTGGAAGCGCAACTGGGCCGCGAGTGGGAATGGGAAGAAACCCCGGAAACCAGCCTGATGATCGTCGACGATCTGGATCAGGCCATCGCGCTGTTCAACCGTTACAGCCCGCAGTTCACCGTGTCGTTGATCAGCGAAGACGCGGCGGTTCAGGAGCGTTTCTACAGTGCGGTCAACGCGCCGTTCGTGGGCAACGGAATTACCCGTTGGGTCGATGGCCAGTACGCGTTGAACAAGCCGGAACTGGGGCTTTCGAACTGGGAAAGCGGACGGCTGTTCGCCCGTAGCGCGATTCTTTCCGGAGATGGGGTGTTCACCGTGCGCAGCCGCATGACGCAAATCGATCTGGGCGTAAAACGCTAAAACAAAAACGCCGCGCCTGTCGCAATGACAGGCGCGGCGTTTTTGTGTCACTTGGCGGTGGCGGCGGATTCGATCAGGCTGGCCACGGCTTTCGGATTCGACACCATCACCACATGGGACGCGCCCTTGACCACCACGGTCTTTTTGGCGTGCGCCCGTTCAGCCATGAACGCCATGGCTTGCGGCGGGATGTTCTTGTCCTTGTCGCCGTACACGAACCATGACGGAATCGTCTTCCACGCCGGCTCACTGGCAGCCTCGTTCAACGCCGCTTCGGTAACGGGGCGCTGTGTCGCAGCCATCAGTTTTGCGTCGGCGTTTGGAACGTCGGCCGCGAACTGGTCGTGGAACTTGTCCTGCTGGATATACAGATCCTTGCCGCCGTCCTTCAATGCAACGGGCGGCGCGAGGGTCGGGCCTAATGTGCTGCCGGGGAATTTGCCGGCCAGTCCGGCCACGGTTTCACCGGCTTCGGGCGCCAGCGCCGAGACATACACCAGCGCCTTGACGTTGGCATTGCCGTACGCGGCTTCACTGATCACCGGCCCACCATAGGAGTGGCCGACCAGCACCACCGGCGACTTGATCCCGGCCAGCACGTCGGCAACCGATTGCGCATCACCCTTGAGCGTACGCAGCGGGTTGGCCGCTGCGATCACCGGATAACCGTCCTTTTCCAGAATCTTCACCACACCGTTCCAGCTGCTGGAATCGGCGAAGGCACCGTGCACCAGCACTACGGTGGGTTTCTCGGCAGCCATCGCCGAGGTCGCGCCGGCCATGGCGACGGTAAGGGCCAGTCCTGCAAACAGCTTGTTCATCGAATGTTCCTTGTGTCGGGAGGAGGGATGCAGCGTCAGGGCTTATTCAAGGCGCACGCTGTATCGGGGATGTGTCCGCCTCCCGGCGCGGGTGCATGGAACTGTGTCTGGCAGGGCGCTGGCTACACGCTGATACAAAGCAAACGCCCCGGCAGGTGCGGGGCGTTCGGTTCAGGCGGCATCGACCGTCTGGCCATACACCGCGCACGTCGACGGTTGCTCGGCCAGCGAGACGAAAGTGCGACGGTCGGCGGTGAGGGCATCGATGGAGCCGGTCTCGATGTCGTAGACCCAGCCGTGCAGGTTCAGCAGGCCTTTCTCCTGGGCCAGACGCACGCTCGGGTGGGTCTGAATGTTCGCCAGTTGTGCGATCACGTTCTCGCGCACCATCGAACTCAGCTTGGCCGCGTCATTGGCGTGTGGTCGCGATTCGTTGACCACTTTCGCCGACTCGGCATGTTGCAGCCAGCCGCTGACGGCGGGCAGGTGATCCATGCATTTGCACTGGGCGATGGCGGTCATGGCACCGCAATCGGAGTGACCGCAGATCACGATGTCGGTGACGCCGAGCACGGCTACTGCGTATTCCACCGTCGCCGAAACCCCGCCCGGATGCGGGCTGTAGGACGGCACGATATTGCCGGCGTTGCGGATCACGAACAGTTCGCCGGGTTCTTGTTGGGTCAGCAGTTCCGGTACGACACGGCTGTCGGAGCAGGTGATGAACAAGGTGCCCGGGGTCTGGGTCGTGGCAAGGTATTTGAACAGTTCGGTGCGTTGCGGAAACGCTTCGCTCTGGAACTTCAGGAAGCCTTCGATCAGGTTTTTCATGGTGTTGTCCTCTCAGTTCGAACAGCCGGTGCCGAATTCGCTGTATTGAAGAATGTGTTTTGCGCCTTGGCTGTCGAGGTAAGTCATCTCGACCGGCACCACGCCGCAGACATCGGCGACCGGGGTGATGCTCACGACTTGCGCGATGTCCAGTTGCATGCCGTAGCGATAGGCGACGGCCTCTTCATCAGCCTGGGCCTGTGCGACAAGGCCGGCGAGCAGGGCCAGGGAAAGCAGAATTTTTTGCATGGGGCAGCCTCCAGACGGATGTGGTGACGACTTGGCAATTCGGGTTTGGATGGGCCCGCACGCTGGATGCGGGCCCGGATGGATCAGAACGGACGCAGCGGGAGGAACTTGCCGTCGAGGGTGACCACGGCGCGGGAACCGCCTTCAGGGTCTTCGACTTTCTTGATATCGAGCTTGAAGTTGATCGCGCTGATGATGCCGTCGCCGAACTGCTCGTGAACCAGTGCCTTCAGGGTGGTGCCGTAGATCTGGATCATCTCGTGGAAGCGGTAGATGGTCGGGTCGGTCGGCACGCCGTCGAGGCTGCCGCGCAGCGGGATGATTTGCAGGGCGGCGACGTCTTCGGCGCTCAGTTCCAGCTTGTCACCGACCACTTCAGCGGCGGCTTTCGGCAGAGGGTGCTGACCCAGCAGGGCGGCGGTGACATAGGCCAGGCTCAGGCCGGTATCGTCAGCCAGGTCCTGCCACGACAGGTTTTTCTGTGCCTTGGCATCCAGAGCGCGAGTGGTCAGGGCGATGCGGCTGTCGTTGTAGGCTTGGGATTGCATGGTGCTTCTCCTTTCGGGGTTGGCTTGCTGTGTGGAATTCATCTTCTGCCGATTCATCCATAGCGTCCAAGACCGATATACAATGCAATGCATAAGCACGTCCTATAGATGGAGAGCCCCATGCTGCTGCGACATTTGCGTTACCTGCTGGCCGTGGCCGATCACGGCGGCTTTACCCGGGCGGCCGAGGCGCTGCACGTGTCGCAGCCGACCCTGTCGCAACAGATTCGCCAGTTGGAGGAGAGCCTGGGTGTCGATCTGTTCGACCGCACCTCGCGCTCGGTCAAACCCACCGATGCCGGCCAGGCCTACATTGAATGTGCTCGGCGGGTGCTGGTGGAACTGGAGGCGGGCAAGCGAGCGTTGCATGACGTGAAGGATCTGTCCCGAGGCTCGCTGCGCCTGGCCATGACCCCGACGTTCATGGCATATCTGGTGGGGCCGTTGGTGCGCGATTACGTGGCTCGCTATCCGGGGATTCATCTGGAGATCTTCGAATTGTCGATGGACGGCATCGAGGCCGGGCTGGCGGATGACTCGCTGGATATTGCGATTGCCTTCACCCCGGTGCGCAACCCGGACATTGAATGCATTCCGGCGTTTGTCGAGACGCTGGGGGTGATGGTCGGGCGTGAGCACCCGTTGTATGACAGCGCTGCAGTGCTGACGCCGGATGACATTGCACAACTGGATTTCGCCCTGTTGGCGCCGGACTTCATTACGCGATTGTCGATTGACGAGTATTTTCGCCAGCACGGCATCACGCCCAAGGTGCAGATCGAGGTGAACTCGGTGAGCACGTTGCTGGAAGTGATTCGGCATGCGCCGATTGCGACCATGTTGCCGGAGGCAATTGCGACAGAGGACCGGGCGTTGCGCCGGTTACGTGTCGAAAGCGAGGCGCCGCAGCGGGGGGCGGCGTTGTTGCGGCGCAAGAATAATTATCACAGTGCGGCGGCGGAGGCGTTCATGAATCTCGCGCTAGGCCTGGGAAGCCCCTCACCCTAACCCTCTCCCAAGGGAGAGGGGACTGACCGAGGTGAATGTTAGAGATTCATCGACCTGGAATATTGAGTCGTACTCAGGAATTGAAGCGACGCCGATGTGTTCCCTT